>JAOPZP010000086.1 GCA_025964055.1 Conexibacter sp. | reverse complement strand
CGGCCGTCTCGCCGCGGGCGCGCAGCGCGATGGCGCCGGCGGCGAGGCCGTCGGCGTCGACATTGGGCACGACGGCGGCAGCGTTGAGCAGCGCCTGGCGTGCGCGGACGAGATGGACGTGAGCGTCGTTCATGGAGGAGCCGGGAGCGATGTCCCCGGACGCTCGCGTCCGGAAACCGCGATACGGCGGGCGGGGCGTCGGCGTTGCCGGTCGTGTGGGAGCGCGCCCGGAGGCGCGGGGGACGGCGTGGCGGCCTGCGCGGGAGGGTACCGGGAACGGCATGCGCCTCGGGTTCGCGGTGAAGGTCCTCGGCGACGGCGGCCGGCCCTCCCACGACGCCCGCCGCTGGCAGTCGGGGCCGTCGCTGGGCGTGTCGCTGGACTGCCTGGAGGCCGTTCTGCGCTACGCCGCCGAGCACGAGATCGGCATGTACCGGATGGCCACGGCGCTCGCGCCCTACGCCTCGCATCCCGACCTGCCGCAGTTCCGCGACCAGCCGGCGCGGTTCGCCCAGCGCCTGGGCGAGGTCGGCGCGCTCGCGCGACAGCTGGGCGTGCGGCTGTCGACGCATCCCGGGCAGTACACGGTCTTGAACTCGGAGGACGAGCGCGTCCGCCGCCTGGCGGTCGAGGAGCTCCAGGTGCAGGCCGAGCTGCTGGACGCCATGGGCTTGGGCCCCGAGGCCGTCGTGGTGCTCCACGTGGGCGGGGCGGCGGGCGGCGTGGCCGCGGCCCTCGACAGGTTCTGCGCCGGCTTCGAGCAGCTCTCGGAGGCGGCTCGGGCGCGGCTGGTGATCGAGAACGACGACCGGACGTTCGGGCTGCGCGACGTGCTGGCGCTGAGCGCGCGGGTCGGCCGCCCCGTGGTCTGGGACGTGCTGCATCACCACTGCCACGACCCCGACCGGATCCCGGACCGCGAGGCGCTGGCGCTGGCGTGTGCGACGTGGCCGGCGGACGTGGCGCCCAAGATGCACTACTCGACGCCGAAGACCGCCATCGAGGAGCAGCGCAAGAAGGTCGGGCGACGCGTCGAGCGGCGGCTCGTGCTGCCGCAGTTGCGCGCCCACGCCGACATGATCGACCCGATCGGGTTCGAGCACTTCGTGCGGGAGACCGCCGCGGGGATCGACGTCGACGTCATGTTGGAGGCCAAGGGAAAGGACCTGGCGCTGTTGACGCTGCGCGACCAGCTGGCCGCGCGGGGCGTGGCGCTCAGCGGTACTTCCAGCCCTTCAGCCGCCGCAGCAGCTCCTTCTTGAAGCCCTTGCTCACGCGGCCGGCCCGGCGCTGGCGGTCGACCTCGGTGGTGCCGACCGTGCCGCGACCCAGCAGGTACTGGTCGGCCACGTAGGCCGCGAGCAGCCCGCGGATGTCGTCGCTGCGCCGCGCTCCGCGCACGTCGCGCAGCCGCCGCTGGGCGTCCGTGCGCACGAGGTTCGGGAACCGGCGGGTCACGTCGACGGTCGTCCCCTTGTCGATCTGGAGCACCTGCGGCGGGAAGGCCGAGCCGGCGAACGCGGTGAAGACGCTGGAGAAGCGCGGGTCGTAGCCGACGAGCTCGGGCCGGCCGTCGCCGTCGGCGTCCTTCAGCGCGTAGCCGACGTCGCCGTAGGCGACGTCGGTGGGCGTGTAGCCCGTTCCGTTGAACGTCAGCACGCGCGCGGTGAGGCAGCAGTGCGCGCCGCCGGAGAAGGTGTCGACGAGGACCTCGGGCTCGCCGTCGCCGTCGAGGTCGGCGACCTTCACCGCCGAGGTCGCGGGATCGGCGCCGCCGTCGGGGGCGACGATGCAGCCCTCCGCGCAGATGTCGATGATCGTCAGGTCGTAGCGCACGCCGTCGCGGACGACGTACAGGCGCGGGTTGGCGATCCCGTAGTCGGCCTTGTCCCACTCCATCGTCGCGGCGACCGCGCCGGCCGAGTGCGTGACCGATCCGGCGTCGTCGGCCGCCGCGGTAGTCGCGCCGGCGAGCCCGGCGACGAGCGCCAAGCCGGCCGGGAGCGCAGCACGCCGCCGCAGCGCGCTACGCCGCGGCGCTCTCACCGCTGGTGGCCTCGGCCGCCGCCGGCGTCGTGTCGGCGGCCGCGGCCGCCATCTCGTCGGCCTGCGCCTCCTTGAAGCCCTCCTTGGCCCACGGCTCGTCGAACTCGACGCGCATGCGGCCCTCCTCGTTCTGCACGAGCGCCAGGCGCGCGCGGAACGACCGGCCGGAGCGGCCCTTGAAGCCGGTGATCGGCTTCTCGGTCTTGCCCCGGGCGATGAGCTCCTTGGCCACGGCGGGCGGGAGGTTCTTGCCGGCCTTGGACTTCCAGATGACGAACCCGCAGCCCGGGTCCTCGCGGCCCCAGCAGGAGTAGCCCTTGCGGTTCTCCACGATGTCGCGGCCGCAGATCGGGCACGGGCCGAGGTTGGCCCGCGGGATCCGCACGTCCTTGAGCTTGGTGTCCAGCTCGCCGACGGTCGAGCCCGCGAACGTCGCGATGTCGGCCATGAACTTCTTGCGGTCCTGCTCGCCGGCCTCGATCTCGGCCAGGCGCCGCTCCCAGTCGCCCGTGAGCGACGGCGAGGTCAGCGCGTGCCCGTCGAGCAGGCGGATGACGTTCATCCCCTTCTCGGTCGGCACCAGCGCGCGGCCGTCGCGCTCGACGTAGCCGACGTCGATCAGGCGCTCGATGATCGCCGCACGCGTCGCGGGCGTCCCGATCCCCGACTCCTTCAGGATCTCGCGCAGCTCGTCGTCGTCGACCAGCTTGCCGGCGGTCTCCATGGCGCCCAGCAGCGAGGCGTCGGAGTAGCGCCGCGGCGGCTTGGTCTCCTTGGCCAGCACCTCGACGGCCCGCGTGTCGACGTCCTCGCCCTTCTCGAGCTTGGGCAGCGACTGGTCGCGGCCCTCGTCCTCGTCGTCGCGCGCGCCGCCGTCGTCGGCGAGCTCGCCGTAGACGCCGCGCCAGCCCGGCACGACCAGGACCTTGCCGCGCGTGCGGAAGATGTGCTCGGCCACGGTCGTCTCGACCCGCGTGTTCTCGAAGACCGCCTCGGGGTGGAACGCGGCCAGGAACCGGCGCGCGACCATGTCATAGATCTTGCGGTCGTCGTCGCCCATCTTCTCGAGCTTGTGCGAGGCGTTGGTCGGGATGATCGCGTGGTGGTCGCCGACCTTGGCGTCGTCGACGACGCGGCCCAGCGGCAGCAGGTCCAGGCCCGTGACGTACTGCGCGGCCTTGCTGTACTCGCCGTGCTCGCCGACGTGCCCGGCGACCTCCTTGAGCTCGGGCACCATGTCCGAGGTCAGGTAGCGCGAGCTGGTACGCGGATAGGTCAGCGCCTTGTGCTCCTCGTAGCAGCGCTGCGCGGCGCCGAGCGTGCGGCGGGCGGAGAACCCGAAGCGGGTGTTGGCCTCGCGCTGCAGCGACGTGAGGTCGTAGAGCAGCGGCGCCTTCTCGCGCCGCGTCGTCTTCTCGAGCTTGGTGATCGTGCCGGCCTGCCCCCGCACGGCGTCGGCGACCGCGTCGGCCTCCTCGGCGGTGGCCATGCGCGGCTGCGCGCCGGCGTGGAAGCGACCCTCGTAGGCGCGGTTGCCGGTGGCGTCGAACTGCGCGTCGACGAGCCAGTAGGGCTCGGGGACGAACGCGCGGATCTCCTCCTCGCGGCGCGTGAGGATCGCCAGCGTCGGCGTCTGCACGCGGCCCAGCGAGACGGCGCCGTCGAAGGACGAGCGCAGGCGGATCGTCGCGGCGCGCGTGGCGTTCATGCCGACGATCCAGTCGGCCTCCGAGCGCGAGCGGGCGGCGTCCTGGAGCTTTGACAGCTCCTCGCCGTCGCGCAGGTTCGCGAAGCCCTCGCGCATCGCGTCGTTGGTCATCGAGTTCAGCCAGAGGCGCTGGACGGGCTTCTTGGCCCCGGCCTTCTCGAAGAGGTAGGCGAAGATCAGCTCGCCCTCGCGCCCGGCGTCGCAGGCGTTGATGACCATGCCGACGTCGTCGCGGCGCAGCAGCGTCTTGACCACCGACATCTGCTTCTGCGACCGCTCGTCGCGCACCACGAGCTTGAACTTCGCCGGCACGATCGGGAGATCGGCCATGCGCCACTTCTTGAACTTGTCGTCGTACTCGTCGGGCTCGGCGAGCTGCACGAGGTGGCCGACGGCCCAGCTGATGATGTGCTCGGGCCCCTCGAGCCAGCGCTCGGTCTTCTCCCCCGCGCCCGACTTCTTCTCGAAGGGGCCGGGGAGGATGCGCGCCAGATCGCGTCCGACGGACGGCTTCTCGGCGATGACGAGGGTCTTGGCCATGTGGGGCTGAGCGTAGCGGGGACGCCCCGCCGGTTGTGCCCCTGTTGCAAAGCCGTGACATTCCCGGCCGGCGCGGCTCAGTCCGCGCAGGGACCCGTCGAGACCGACGACCCCGCGCGGCGGGCCTCGGCCAGCCTGCGCGCCACGATCGCGTTGGGCACGCCGTAGCCGCCGCGCCGGCTCGTGCCCGTCGAGCGGGCGAACACGGTCGTGACCACCCGTCCCTGCGTGTCGACCATCGGCCCGCCGGAGTTGCCGGGCTGGACCGTGCCGCGGAACGTGGTCATCTGGCGCGTGATCGGCCCGGCGCCGTACGCGTCCTGGGAGACCACCGCGCGCGTCTGACCCAGTCGTCCCGCGCGCACGCGGTAGGGGCCGTTCTGGGGAAACCCGAGGATCGCCGCCTCCTCGCCCGCCACCGGGTTCTGCGCCAGCGGCAGCGCCGGCGTCCCGCGCAGGCCGTCGACCCGCAGCACCGCGACGTCGTTGGTCGGGTCGTAGGCCACCGCCACCGCGTCGAGCGGCTGGCCGGTGCCCTGGCGCTGCACGGTCGTGTCGTCCTCGCCCGCCACCACGTGGGCGTTGGTCACCACCAGGCCATCCGCCGCCACCCAGCCCGAGCCCTCGACGCCCAGCCCGCAGGCCGTCCCGATCACCCGGACCAGGCTCGGCGCCGCCGCGCGCACGGCCGGCAGCCGGGCGACGCGGGCGCTCGGCGCCGGCACGTCGGCCTCGGGCCCGTCGATGTGCGGGAACGGGTCGAAGCGGGCCAGCGCGTTGAGGATCGGCCCCGACGGCGGCAGCGCCGAGTTCAGGCGCGACAGGATCTCGGAGCGTTGGATGTCGCGCCGCAGCTGCCGGGCCCCGGGCGTCTGGAGCATCACCGCGCCGGCGATCCATGCCAGCCCGAGCGCGATCGCCGCGCTGAGGACCGCCCCGAGCAGCCCGTCGGCCGTCCGCACGCCGGGGACCGGGACGCTGCGGCGCACGAGGAAGCCGGCGGTCTCGAACAGGCCGGCGAGGATCGACCCGCCCGCCACGGCGGCCACCAGCGAGACCAGCGGCGCGTAGGGCGAGGAGGAGCCGTCGGGCAGCAGCGTGGGACCCAAGCGGCTGCCCAGGAAGGCCCCGCCGACGAACCCGGCCAGCGCGAAGGCCCCCGCCACGAAGCCCTGGCGCCACCCGACGGTGGCCATCACGATGGTGAAGGCGACGATCAGCCAGTCGATGCGCGTCAACCGGGCGCACCCTACCCACGTGCCCGTCGGTACCTTGCATCGCTCATGCCGCCGCGCCGCGCCACCGACACGACGACCCGGCGGCGGCGCATGGTCGCGGTGGGCTCGGTCGTCGTGGCGGGCCTGGGAGTCGGCGTCGTGTGCGCGGCCAGCGGCGGCCCCAGCGAGCGCGACGCCGTCCACCGCTACGCCCACGCGTGGCAGCGCGGGGACTGGGCCGCGATGCGGCGCGAGATCCAGTCCGCCGCCCAGCAGCGCTACCCCGTCGCGGCCTTCGTGGCGCGCTACCGCACCGCCCGCGACACCGCGACGGCCACGGCGATCCAGCCCGGCCGGGCCACCGACGAGGGCGGCGGCCGGTGGCGCCTGCCGGTCACCGTCCGGACCCGGGCCTTCGGGGAGATCCGCGCGACCGTGCGGCTCCACGTCGTCCGCGACGGCGACGCCGCCCGCATCGCCTGGACGCCGAACCTGGTCTTCCCCGGCCTGGGCCCCGGCGACGAGCTGCGCCGGACCACGACGCTCCCCGACCGCGCCGACCTCCTCGCGCGCGACGGCACGCCGCTGGCGCAGGGCGTCGAGCGCACCTCGCCGCTCGGTCCGGCCGCGGCCGCGATCGTCGGTGCGCTGGGCGCCGTTCCGGCCGACCGGGTCGAGCGCGCGCAGCGGCTCGGCTACCCCGCCGAGGCCCAGGTCGGCGTCTCGGGGCTGGAGCGGGCCTTCGAGGACCAGCTGTCGGGCACGCCCGGCGGCGAGCTGCGCGCCGGCGTGCGCCTGCTGGCCGAGCGCCGGCC
>JAOPZP010000065.1 GCA_025964055.1 Conexibacter sp. | reverse complement strand
CAGCGGGGCGCGCGGCGCCGAGGCGCTGGCGGCGGTGCGCGCGAGGACCTGAGCGTCGGCGGCGCCGTCGACCGCGATGGTCCCCGCGCGGTAGAAGACCGCGCCGCTGACGCCGGCCAGCAGGTCGCCGGCCGCGCCGCGCTCCCCGGCCGCCAGCTCGGCGCGCACCCACGACGGCGTGGCGTTGAGGTTGCGCTCGTAGTCCTGGACCGTGTCGTGCTCGATCGTCAGGCCGAAGCGGCCCAGCAGCGCGTTGAGGTTGTTGCCGTACTTGTCCTGCTCGCTCTCGCCGAGGACGACCAGGCCGCCGCCGGCCGCGACGAAGGCCTCCAGCGCGGCCAGCTCGCCGTCGTCGAGCACGGGGGAGCCGACGCCGGTGGTGGCCTCCCACTTGGGCTCGGACGGGTGGGCGAGCACGACCACGTCGGCGCTTGCGAGGGCGGTCGCGTCGAGCGCGCCTTCGGTGTGGGCGGAGACCTCTACGCGCCGCTCGCGGAGGAGGTCAGCCGCGCGCGCGTAGGAGACGTCGCCGGGGTGCGACGGCAGCATCTGCGCCGCGACCTCCGTGCGGATCGTCCACGACTGGCCGTGGGCCTCGTCGAAGAGCACGCGAAGGACCGGACGCAGGGGAGCCATGGGAGCAGGCTACGCGGCCGCCGACGCGCGCTCAACCCCGTTATCGTGCGCATGATGGCGGATCTCTTGCGCGTGGACGACGTGGATCGCAAGATCCTTGCGTCGCTGGTCGACGACGGGCGCTCGACCTACGACGAGATCGGCCGCCGCGTCTCGCTGTCGGCCCCGGCGGTCAAGCGGCGGGTCGACCGCCTGCGGGAGCGGGGCGTCCTGCGGGGCTTCACGGCGCTGGTCGACCCGGCCGCGCTGGGCGCGACGACCGAGGCGCTGATCGAGCTCTTCTACGCCCCCGGCATCGGCCTCGACGAGGTCCGGGAGTCGCTGCGGCCGCTGCCGGAGGTGGTCGAGGCGTGGTCGGTCACCGGTGACGCCGACTGCATCGTCCGCGTACGGGCGCGCGACCCGCAGGACCTCGAGCGGGTGATCATGGAGCTGCAGCGCGAGTCGTCGGTCGTCCGGACCCGCTCGCAGATCATCATGTCGCGGTTGATCGAGCGGAGGGACTGAGATGGGCACGGGCGGCACGATCGTGATCGCCGGGGAGGCGCTGATCGACCTCGTCGCGCGCGACGGCGGCGACCTGCGCCCACACGCCGGGGGCGGCCCGTTCAACGCGGCGCGGGCGGCCGCGCGGCTGGGGGCGCCGGTCAGCTACCTCGGGCGCCTGTCGACCGACCGCTTCGGCGTGGGGCTGCGCGCGGCGCTCGCCGACGACGGGGTCGCCCTCGACCACGTCGTCGCGACCGCCGAGCCGACGACGCTCGCGCTGGCCGAGGTCGCCGCCGACGGGTCGGCGGCGTATCGCTTCTACGTCGAGGGCACATCGGCGCCGGGCCTGACCGAGGACGACGTCGCGGAGGTCCTGGCGGCGGGCCCCAGCATGCTGTGCGTCGGAACGCTCGGGCTGGTGTTCGAGCCGTCGGCGCAGACGCTGGAGCGGCTGGTCGCGGCGGCCGGCGACGACGTCCTCGTGGCGGTCGACCCGAACGTCCGGGCGGCGGCCGTCGCCGACGAGGTCGGGTTCCGCGCGCGCCTGGAGCGGATCCTGTCGCGGGCCGACCTGATCAAGGCGAGTGCCGACGACCTGGCGTGGCTGCACCCCGGGGCCGGGCCGGCCGAGGCGATGCAGTCGCTGCTGGCGAACGGCGCCGCGCGCGCCGGCGTGGTGACGCTCGGGTCCGACGGCGCGCTGGTCGTCCCGCGGTCGGGCGAGGCCGTCGCGGTCACGGCGCCGCCGGTGCAGGTCGTCGACACCATCGGCGCCGGCGACGCCTTCCTCGGCGGCCTCCTGTCGTGGTGGCACCGGTCAGGCCTGTCCCGCGCCGACCTCGCCGACATCGCCCAGGTCATCGAAGCCGCCCGCTTCGCCTGCCGCGTGGCCGCCCTCACCTGCAGTCGCCACGGCGCCGACCCACCCCACCTCTCAGACCTCCAACCCTCAACCAACCCTCTTAAAGGGGCCTGACCCCTTTGGGAGGGTGGTTGAGGGTTCAGCCGGAGGTGGCGGCAACGCTTGCGGCGGTGGCGCCGCCGGCGGAGCTGGCGTCCTCAGCCAGGCCGCGCACGACGAAGGCGGCGAAGAGGAGCAGGCCCGGGTCGAGCGCGGTCGGATCGTCGACGGTCACCTTCACCGGCCGCCTGCCCCAGCCCTTGCCCTCGATGACGGCGAGCTCGCGGGCGCCGTCGCTCAGGGCGTAGCGCTCGCGCCACATGCTCGCGGCGCCGAGCCGCAGCTCCCGCCCGGCCCAGTCGACGGTCCCGCCGCGCTTGAGCCCGTTGGCGCGGAACTCGCCCACGGGGCTCCCCGCCGCATCGGTCGCGGTGACCACGGTGCGCAAGAGCCCGCTGCGCGCAAGCTCCCAGCTGCGCCCTCCGGCCTCGGCGCTCGCCGACCGCGCCCACCAGCCGAGCAGTCGCAGCGTCCCGACGCCTTCCAAGGCGTACAACCTGCGATCACCGGGCGCGCGCGTCAGCTCGAGATCGGGCATGTGCGGACGCTAGCGCTCGAGACCCTCCTTGCCGAGTCGCTCCGCGAGGTCCGCTGCGGGCTCGGGGTCGCACAGCGCATCGCTCAGCAGCGGAGCACCGCACCGCACGCCGGCCGGTCCGCCCGCGATGATCCGCCGCCGTGCCGACCCACCTGCCCCTCGACTACGACAAGCGGCTCATGCTGTTCCCCGGGCGCAGCTCGACGGCCCTGGCGGACGCCATCGGGCGCCGGCTCGGCGTCGAGGCCGGCCACGTCGACCTGCAGACCTACGCCAACGGCGAGGTCTACTGCCGCTACGAGGAGTCGGTCCGCGGCGCCGACGTCTTCATCGTGCAGTCGCTGGCCGGCACGCGCGACGGCGAGATGTCGATCAACGACGCGCTGATGGAGCTCGTGCTGATGGTCGACGCGGCGGTCGGCGCCTCCGCGCACCGCGTCATCGCCGTGATCCCCTGGTTCGGCTACAGCCGCCAGGACATGAAGTCGCGCCTGCGCGAGCCGATCAGCGCGCGGGCCGTCGCGCGCATGCTGGAGTCGGTGCGCGTGAGCCGGGTGCTGACCGTCGACCTGCACACCGGCCAGGCCCAGGGGTTCTTCCGCGTGCCCGTGGACCACATGACGGCGCTGCATTCGCTGGCCAGCGACCTGCACGAGCGGCTGCCCGCCGACGCCGTCGTCGTGGCGCCCGACGCGGGACGCGTCAAGCTCGCCAAGAAGTTCTCGACGTATCTCGGCGCCGAGCTGGCGATCCTCGATCCCGAGGCGCCGGACCGGCGCCACCGGGTCATCGGCGAGGTCGGCGGGCGCGCGACGGTCGTCGTCGACGACATCGTCGACACCGGCCGCACGCTGGAGGCGGCGGTCCGGGCGCTGCGCGACGCCGACGTCGCGTCGGTCAGCGCGGTGGCCACCCACCCCATCCTCAGCGCGGGCACGCTGGACCGCGTCGCGCGCCTGGGCCTGGAGGAGCTGCTGGTCACCGACACGGTCCCGCTGCCGCCCGGGACCCCCGACACCGTGCGCGTCGTCAGCTGCGCCGACCTGCTGGCCGACACGATCCACCGGATCTTCACCGACGACTCGGTCAGCGAGGCGTTCGGCGGCGACAACCTCTGAGCGTGGCGCCTGCGGGCGCGGAGCGGGCCGACTGGCCGGAGTGTCGCGTCGGCCGCGGCGATTTGTGACGCGCCGCGGCTTGTGCGAACGGCCCCGGTCGTCGACCCTTGCGGCCATGGACCACGACGAGCTCCAGCAGGCCGCGCACGACCATCTGCTCCTGCACTTCTCCAAGCAGGCCATCGACGACCTCCTCGTGATCGAGCGCGGCGAGGGGCCCTACGTGTTCGACACGAAGGGCAACCGCTACATCGACGCGCTGTCGAGCCTGTTCTGCGCGCAGATCGGCTACTCGCACGGCGAGGAGATCGCCGCCACGGCGGCGGCCCAGCTGACGACGCTGGCGTTCAACACCAACTGGGGCACCGCCCATCCGGCGTCGATCGAGCTGGCCCAGCGGGTCGCCGGCCTCGCGCCCGGCGACCTCAACCGCGTGTTCTTCACCAGCGGCGGGTCCGAGGCCGTCGAGGCGGCGTGGAAGCTCTGCCGCGAGTACCACCTGGCCAACGGCGAGCCGCAGCGCACCAAGGCCATCGCCCGCGACATCGCCTACCACGGCGTCACGCTCGGGGC
>JAOPZP010000062.1 GCA_025964055.1 Conexibacter sp. | reverse complement strand
CCGAGCCTGCGGCTCCGCCCGGCGATCTAGGCGAGTTCTTCCACGGTTCGGTGCCGGCCCCGGAGATACTCCTGGCCGTGACCGCCTTCGTGACCGCCGGGGCCGGCTTCCTGCTCGCCGTGCTCTGGTTCGACCTGATGTTCGACGTGCAGGTCGCCCGCCAGCGGGAGCCGGCCGAGGCCGCCCTCGCCTCCATCGCCGGCTACTACGCGCGCGTCACGACCGCCGCGCGACCGATGAGCAGGGTCGTCGCGGCGGTGATGGTCGCCACGCTCGCGGCGATCGTCGCCCAGATCGCCGGCACCGACGAGCCCCGCTGGGCCGCCTGGACCTCGTTGGCGCTGGCGGCCGTGGCGATCGTCCTCGCGGCGACGCGCACGCTGCCGAGCGCCGTCCGGCTCGGCACCCGCCGCGACGCGACCGCGGTCCAGGGCGCCCTCGCCCGGACGATCCTGCGCGAGCACCTCGTCTGCGCCGCCGCGATCGCCGCGCTGCTCGTCGTGCAGCTGGCCGCCTCGCCGTAGCCTGCGCACCGGGGTCGCGCTGGCGCCCGCCGCCGGGGAGGGCACTGCGCGCGTGCGACGCATCCGCCTACCATTCGGGCCGCTGCCCGCCTCGCGGGCCCGCCGCTGTCCCGCTCCGACCAAGGCCTAGAACGTGATCTCCACCAACCAGTTGAAGAACGGCAACCACATCGAGGTCGACGGAACGATCTTCAAGGTGGTGGAGTTCCAGCACGTCAAGCCTGGCAAGGGGCCGGCGTTCGTGCGCACCAAGCTGCGCCGGGTGCGCGACGGCAACGTCATCGACAAGACCTTCCGCGCCGGTGAGAAGTTCCGCTCGGTCCGGACCGAGGCCCGCAAGATGACGTTCCTCTACGGCGACGGCACCGACGCGCACTTCATGGACGCCGAGACGTTCGAGCAGACCGCGATCCCCGAGTCCGCGCTGGCCGACAAGCTGCGCTGGACCAAGGCCAACGAGACGGTCGACCTGCTGTTCATCGACGACGAGCCCGCCGACATCCAGCTGCCGTCCTCGGTCGAGCTGGAGATCACGTTCACGGAGCCGGGCGTCCGCGGCGACACCGCCTCGGGCGGCGGCAGCAAGCCGGCGACGGTCGAGACCGGCGCCGAGATCTCGGTCCCGCTGTTCGTCAACGTCGGCGACCGGGTCAAGGTGCAGACGGAGACGGGCGAGTACATGTCGCGGGCGTAGGGCGCCCGGCCCCCGTGGCGCCCTGACGCTACGCTGGCCCTGGATGTCTCGCCGTACCGATCAGCGCCGCGCCGCCGCGTTCGCCCTCTACCAGCACGAGCTGACGTCGCGCGAGCTGGACGACGTCTTCGAGCGCGACGCAACGGAGTTCACGCGCGCGCTGGCCTACGCCGCCTCGGACTACACGGCCGACCTCGACGCGCTCATCGAGCGCCACGCCAAGGGCTGGTCGGTCGACCGGATCGCGCCGCTCGAGAAGGCGATCATGCGGATCGCGCTGCTGGAGATGCTGCACCCGGATGCGGCGCCCGGCGACACGCCGATCCCGGCCGAGGGCGCGATCGACGAGGCCGTCGAGACCGCCAAGGAGTACTGCGGCGCCGACGCGCCCGGCTTCGTCAACGGCATCCTCGCCGCGGTCCTGCGCGAGCAGCGCGCGGCCGCCGGCAACGGCTGAGCACCGGCGGGCCTGCCGCGCGGCCTGCCCGCTTGGCAGAATGGTCGCCGTGACCGCCGACGACACCGCCGCCCAGCTCGACGCGCTCGTGACGCGCCTGGAGCGCACCGCCGAGCAGTTGCGCTCGGGCGACGTCTCGCCGGACGCCGCCGCGACGCTCGTGGAGGACGCCGCCTCGCTGGCCTCGCAGGCCTCCGCGGAGCTCGACCGCCTCTCGCGCGCCGCCACGGCCGAGCCCATTCCGGGCCAGGACCCGCTGCTCTGAGCGGCGCGCTCGCCGTGGCCTACCCGGACCACCTCCGGACCCAGGTCGACACCTACCTCGACGCGCTGCGCTTCCCCAGCCGCGCGCCGCGCACCGACGGCCTCGAGGAGGCCATGCGCTACAGCCTGCTGGCCGGCGGCAAGCGGATCCGCCCGGTGCTCGCGCTCGCCACGGCCGGTGCCGTCGGCCTCGACCAGGCGAGCGTCCTCCCGCTGGCCGCCGCGCTGGAGCTGATCCACACCTACTCGCTGATCCACGACGACCTGCCGGCGATGGACGACGACGACCTGCGCCGCGGCCGCCCGACGTGCCACGTGAAGTTCGGCGAGGACGTCGCGATCCTCGCCGGCGACGCGCTCTACGCCGAGGCCTTCCACCACCTCCTCACCGCCCAGGCCGGCGAGCCCGCCCGCGTCCTGGCCGCGGCCCGCGAGCTCGCGGCCGCGACGGGCGTCGACGGGATGGTCGGCGGTCAGTACCTGGACGTCGCCGGCGTCTCGGCGACGCCCGCGGACCTCCGGCGCCTGCACGAGCTCAAGACCGGCCGCCTGATCGCCGCCTCGGTGGTCTGCGTCCTGCTGCTGGCCGGCGCGGCCGACGACGAGGAGACGCTGACCGCCTGGCGCCGCTTCGCCGGTGAGCTGGGCGTCCTGTTCCAGATCGTCGACGACATCCTCGACGTCACCGGCACCGACGAGGGCCTCGGCAAGCCCCAGGGCAGCGACGAGCGCCACGGCAAGCGAACCTACGTCTCCGAGTTCGGACTGCAAGGCGCCAGGAAGCTCGCAGCCGAGTGTCATTCGGCTGCCAGGGCTACCCTGTCTGGTTCCGCTTCGCAGGGTGCGCCCGAGCTGGAGCAGATCACCGACTTCATCTTCACCAGGACTTCATGACCCCAACCGACAGACTCCTGGACCGCATCGATCGCCCGCAGGATCTCCACGGGCTGACCGAGGACGAGCTTCAGCAGGTGGCGCAGGAGGTCCGCGAGCACATCATCGACACGGTCGGGGAGATCGGCGGCCACTTCGGCGCCAACCTCGGCATGTGCGAGGTGACCGTGGCCCTGCACTCGCTGCTGGACTCGCCCAAGGACAAGATCCTGTGGGACGTCGGGCACCAGGCCTACCCGCACAAGATCCTCACCGGCCGGCGCGACCAGCTGTCGACCATCCGCCAGTACGAGGGCCTCGCGCCGTTCTGCGCGATCCACGAGTCCGAGCACGACATCATGGGCGCGGGCCATGCCTCGACCTCGATCGGCTACGCCGTCGGGATCAAGGAGGGCATGCGCCTGGCCGGCGACCTCGACGCCGGCAAGGTCGTCGCGGTCATCGGCGACGGCGCCATGACCGGGGGCGTCGCGTTCGAGGCCATCCACCAGGCCGGCGGCCTCGGCACCCCGATCGTCGTCGTCCTCAACGACAACGGCATGTCGATCGCGCCGAACGTCGGCGCGCTGTCGCGCTACTTCAACCGCGTCCGGCTCAACCCGAAGCTGTGGCACGCCCGCGAGGGCGTCGAGGAGAAGCTGACCACGCTCCCCGGCGGCATCGGCGCGGCGTTCGACCGCCTCGGCCCGCAGCTCAAGGAGTCCATCAAGTCGTTCTGGGCGCCGGGCCTGTTCTGGGAAGAGCTCGACTGGGCGTACATGGGCGTCATCGACGGCCACGACGTCGGCGCGCTGCGCGCCGCGCTGAAGGCGGCGCTGGAGGCCGGGCGGCCCGTCGTCGTCCACACCGCGACCGTGAAGGGCAAGGGCTTCACGCCCGCCGAGGAGGGCGGCCTGGCCGGCATGGAGCGCTGGCACGCCGCCAAGCCCAACTCGATCACCAACCGCGCGCCGACGGTCGTCAAGCCCGTCTCGGCCGCGACGGCGGCCGCCCAGCCCACGGCGCCCCCGCAGTACACGCAGGTCTTCGGCGAGGCGCTGATCGAGGAGGTCCGCCGCGACCGCCGCGTCGTCGGCATCACCGCCGCGATGAACTCCGGCACCGGCCTCAACCTCTTGCAGAAGGCCGAGCCCGAGCACTACTTCGACGTCGGCATCGCCGAGCAGCAGGCCGTGCTGTTCGCGGCCGGCCTCGCGCTGGAGGGCCGCAAGCCGGTCTGCGCGATCTACTCCACCTTCCTGCAGCGCGCCTACGACCAGATCGTCCACGACGTGTGCCTCCAGGAGCTCGACGTCACGTTCGCCATGGACCGCGCGGGCCTGGTCGGCGACGACGGCCCGACCCACCACGGCGCCTTCGACATCAGCTACCTGCGCTGCCTGCCGAACATGACGCTGGCCGCGCCCCGCGACGAGGCGCAGCTCAAGCTCCTGCTGCGCACGGCGCTGACCCACGGCGGCCCGTTCGGCCTGCGCTACCCGCGCGGCGAGGGCGTCGGCGTGCCGCTGCCCGCGGCGGCCGAGGTGCGGTCGATCACCGTCGGCACCGGCGAGATCCTCCGCGAGGGGCTCCGCGTCGCCCTGATCGGCTACGGCAGCGGCGTCGGCAAGGCGCTGGACGCCGCCGACCTGCTCGCCGAGGGTGGGCTGGACGTCACCGTCGCCGACGCGCGCTTCGCCAAGCCGATCGACCTCGAGCTGATGCGGACGCTGGCCGGCGACCACGAGCTGCTGGTCACCGTCGAGGAGGGCGTGCTGTCGGGCGGCTTCGGCTCCGGCGTGTGGGAGGCGCTCAACGACGCCGGCGTGGCCGTCCCGCGCATCCTGCGCATCGGGCTGCCCGACCGCTACGTCACCCACGGCAAGCCCGCGCTGCTGCACGCCGAGGTCGGCTTCACCGGCCGCGACATCGCGCGCCGCGTCGAGGC
>JAOPZP010000056.1 GCA_025964055.1 Conexibacter sp. | reverse complement strand
GGCGCGCAGAGCGGGCAAGGTTGAGGCATGACGCTCGTCGATTCACCGCCGAACCTCCCGACGTCCGACGACGACGGCTCGGGCGACGCTCGCCCGTACGTCGTGATCGGCGGCGGCCCCGCCGGGCTGTCCGCCGGCTACCTGCTCGCCAAGGCGGGCCGCAAGGTCATCGTGCTCGAGGCCGAGGACCAGGTCGGGGGCATCGCCAAGACGGTCGTCGACCCCGACGGCTACCGGTTCGACCTGGGCGGCCACCGGTTCTTCACCAAGAACAAGGAGGTCGACGCCCTCTGGCACGAGATCATGGGCGAGGAGTTCCTCAAGCGCCCGCGCATGTCGCGGATCTTCTGGCGCGGCAAGTACCTCGACTACCCGCTCAAGGGCACCGACGTCATCAAGAAGCTCGGCCCCGTCGAGCTGACGCGCTGCGGCCTGTCCTACCTCTGGGCGACCGTCAAGCCCAAGGGCCCCGAGGACAACTTCGAGCAGTGGGTGTCCAACCGCTTCGGCAAGCGCCTCTACACCCACTTCTTCAAGGGCTACACCGAGAAGGTCTGGGGCGTCTCGACGACAGAGCTGCGCTCCGAGTGGGCCGCCCAGCGCATCAAGGGCCTGTCCTTCTTCAGTGCCGCGAAGGCCGCGTTCTTCGGCAACAAGGACAACGAGATCAAGTCGCTCATCGACGCCTTCAACTACCCGCGCTACGGCCCGGGCCAGATGTGGGAGATGATGACCGAGCGCATCGAGGAGATGGGCGGCGAGGTCCGCCTCGAGTGCCCGGCCACCAAGCTTGAGGTCGAGGACGGCCGCGTCGTGCGCATCGACACGCCGCAGGGCGCGATCGAGCCGCGCGGCACGATCTCCTCGTTGCCGCTGCGCCACATGGTCGGGCTGACCAGCCCCGGCGCCCCGGCCGAGGTCCAGAAGGCCGCCCAGGGCCTGCGCTACCGCGACTTCATGACCGTCGCGCTGATCCTCGACGGCGAGGACCTGTTCCCCGACAACTGGATCTACATCCACGAGGACGGCGTCCGCGTCGGCCGCATCCAGAACTACCGCTCGTGGTCGCCCTGGATGGTCCCCGACCCCGACACCGCGTGCGTCGGCCTGGAGTACTTCGCCTTCAAGGGCGACGACCTCTGGACCATGGACGACGACAAGCTCATCGAGCTGGCCACGCGCGAGCTCGACCAGCTCGGCCTCGCCACGCCCGACAAGGTGCGTCGCGGCTACGTGGTGCGCGTTCCGCTCGCCTACCCCATGTACGACGAGACCTACGCGGACCGCGTCGCCACCATCCGTGGCTGGCTCGATCCGCTCCAGGACTTCGTCCAGGTCGGGCGCAACGGCCTGCACCGCTACAACAACTCCGACCACTCGATGCTGTCGGCGATGCGCGCGGTGGACAACATCCTCAAGGGCACCGACCACGACATCTGGGCGGTCAACGTGGAGTCGGTCTACCACGAGGAGGAGACCGACGCCGACAACGAGAACCCGTACCACAACGTGCCCGCGACGGTCTACGAGCGCGAGCCGCTGATCTCCGGGAACTAGCGTTCGCCGCCGCTAGGCGTGGCCGACGAGGATGCCGACGATCGCCACGAGCACGCCGCCGAGCGTGACCTGCACGAGCGAGACGGGCAGCGGGACGGCCATGAAGCGCCGGCGGATGAACGCGATCGTCACGAGCTCGATCGCCACGACGACGTAGGCGACGGCCAGCGCGGTCGAGACGTCGGAGATCAGGAACGGCAGCGCGTGGAACGTGCCGCCGAGGAAGGTCGCGCCGCCGGTGATCGCCCCACGCGACAGCGAGCTGCCGCGGCCGGTGACCGACCCGTCGTCGGAGAGGCCCTCCGACAGGCCCATGGAGATCGCGGCGCCCAGCGCGCTGGCCAGGCCGACGAGCAGCGCGGCCCGGGAGCCGGCCAGGAAGGCGGCGGCGAAGATCGGCGCCAGCGTCGAGATCGTCCCGTCGATGAGGCCGATCAGCCCGGGCTGGACGCGCTGCAGGACCATCCGCCGGTGCTCGGCCTCGAACGCCGCGGTCGGCGCGTCGGCGGTCGGAAGGTGCACGGCCTGGTCGCTCATGACGTCGATAATACAAGACACTAAAGATAAGGATGCCCTAACATGTGACACCGACGTGCCCAAGCCAGCCACAGCAGAGAGCGAGCGGGTCGCCGAGGCGCGCCTCGTCGCCGCCCTGCGCGAGCGCGGGCAGCGGGTCACCTCCCAGCGGCTGATCATCCACCGTCTGCTGCGCGACCTCGACCGGCACGTCACGGCCGAGGAGGTCCTGCGCCGCGCCTCCGCGCAGCTGCCGGGCATGTCGCTGCCCACCGTCTACGCGACGCTCGACCTGCTGGCCGAGCTGGGCGAGGCGCGCCGCGTCAGCGTCGGCGGCCCGGTCCTCTACGACCCGCGCACCGAGGACCACGCGCACGTGCGCTGCCGCACCTGCGGCCGCGTCGAAGACCTCGCGGTCCCGCTGGACTCCGCGCCCGCCCTGGACGCCGCGCGCGCCGCCG
>JAOPZP010000053.1 GCA_025964055.1 Conexibacter sp. | reverse complement strand
AGCCGGCGGACGCCCGGCGGCGGCAGACCCGCGATCGGCGCCCGCTCTCGTCGCTGCCCCGAATCGACGACCGCGGTACACCGGCGCCCGAGCTGAGCGCCAGCCCGGCCGGGCCCAGCGCCGGGGGGCGCCTGCGAGTGTCGAGGGACGAATGAATCTCGTATAGCGAGATTCAGTCGTCCCTCGACGCCGGGAGGTGCGGTACGGGCGACGTCTCACCGCGCGGTCGCGACGATGTTCAGCCGCACGTAGTCGTGCATCGGATCCGGGCCGAGCTCATCGACCACGGCGTCGAGGAACGGATCGCGGAGCTCTGGCGGCAGCCGCTCGAGGTGCGCGCCCAGAGAGACCGTCTCCAAGAAGTCGCGCAGCGGCGCCGGACGCTGGGGCGACTCCTGCAGCCAGCAGCGCTCCACGGCGAAGCCCGCGCGCTCCAGGCGCTCCGCAGTCTCTTCCGGCCCGGCGTAGTTCCACGGCCCCGGCCAGCCCGCGAACGACGGCGCGAACGGCTCGCGCGCGCTCACCGCCTCGACCGCCGCGACCACGCTCGCGATGTTCCCGCGCCCGCCGCACTGCGCCACGAACGGCGCGCCCGGCTTCAGCGCCGCGCGCACGCGGGCGAAGAGCGTGTCGTGGTCGGCGATCCAGTGGAAGGTGGCGCTCGAGACGGCGGCGTCGGCGGGCACGGCGACCGTGAACGCCAGGAGGTCGGCCTGCAGGAAGGTGGTGCGGTCGCTCCCGAGGCGGCGCTCGGCCTCGGCGACCATCGCGGCCGACCCGTCGATCCCGATCACGTGCCCGCGCGGCAGGCGCTCCAGCAGCTGCTCGGTCACGCGACCGCTGCCGCAGCCGAGGTCGAGCACGGTCTCGTAGCCGTGCAGCGGGACGCGGTCGAGGATCTCCGCGCCCCAGCCCTGGTGGGGCGTCGAGACGCGCTGGTAGGTGGCGGCATCCCACTCGCGTGGCGTTTCGGCGGAGCTCATGCCGAAGGACTGTACGTCACCACGTACAAGCGTGCAACATCGCGTACACGCCGTCGTCCGCCGCCGGGCCGCCCTCCATACACTGCGCTGCTTCATGAGCCTGAAGGACCGCAAGCGCTTCGAGCCCTCCGAAGTCGAGCCGCGCATCGTGCAGCGCTGGCTGGACTCGGGGCTGTTCCATCCCGATCCGGAGGGCACAGCGCAGGAGAACTTCTCCATCGCGATCCCGCCGCCGAACGTCACCGGCGCGCTGCACATGGGCCACGCGCTCAACGGGTCCATCCAGGACACCCTGATCCGCTACCACCGCCAGCGGGGCCGGCGCTCGAAGTGGATCCTCGGCACCGACCACGCCGGCATCGCCACGCAGACGCAGGTCGAGAAGCGCCTCAAGGAGCAGGGCACCAGCCGCGAGGAGATCGGGCGCCCGGCGTTCATCGATCGCACCTGGGAGTGGCGCGAGGAGTTCGGCGGCACCATCATCGAGCAGTTCAAGCGCCTCGGCGCCTCCCTCGACTACGAGGAGGAGCGCTTCACCCTCGACGAGCGCTACGTCGAGGCCGTGTTGAAGGTCTTCGTCGACCTGTACAACAAGGGCTGGATCTACCGCGACAACTACATGGTCAACTGGGATCCGGGCTCCGGCTCGGCGATCAGCGATCTCGAGGTCGAGGAGCGCGAGGCCCACGACACGCTCTTCCACATCGCCTACCCGCTGACCGACGGCAGCGGCGAGGTCGTCGTCGCGACCGTGCGGCCCGAGACGATGCTGGCCGACGTCGCCGTCGCCGTGCACCCCGACGACGAGCGCTACCAGCACCTGATCGGCCAGACGGTGACGCTTCCGCTGGTCGGCCGCGAGCTGCCGATCATCGCCGACGAGTACGTCAAGACCGACTTCGGCACCGGCTGCCTGAAGATCACGCCCGGCCACGACCCCAACGACTTCGAGATCGGCCGCCGCCACGGCCTGCCCGAGCTCAGCGCCATCGGCGAGGACGGGCGCATGACCGACCTCGTGCCCAGGTACGCCGGGCTGACCGTCGCCGAGGCCCAGGAGGCGGTCGTCGCCGACCTCGACGCCGAGCACCGGATCCGCGCCCGCGATCCCTACACCCACACCGTCCCGTTCAGCCACCGCTCGGGCCAGCGCATCGAGCCGCTGATCTCGCTGCAGTGGTTCATGAAGATGGACGAGCTGGCCGCGCCGGCGATCCAGGTCGTCCGCGACGGCCGCGTGCGGATCCACCCCGAGTCGCAGTCGCGCCGCTACGTCGACTGGCTGGAGAACATCCGCCCGTGGTGCATCTCGCGCCAGCTCTGGTGGGGCCATCAGATTCCGGTCTGGTATCGCGGCGACGAGACCTACGTCGGCACCGAGCCGCCCGAGGGCGACGGCTGGACGCGCGACCCCGACGTGCTCGACACGTGGTTCAGCTCGGCGCTGTGGCCGTTCGCCACGCTCGGCTGGCCCGCCGACACGCCCGAGCTGAGGGCCTTCTACCCGACCGACGTCCTCTCGACGGCGCGCGACATCCTCTTCCTGTGGGTCGCCCGCATGGTGATGATGGGGCTGGAGTTCACCGGCGAGGTCCCGTTCGAGGACGTTTACGTGCACTCGGTCATCCAGGCGCCCGACGGCCGGCGCATGAGCAAGTCGCTGGGCACCGGCATCGACCCGCTGACGCTCATCGACGGCGGCCCGCGCCCGCCGGTCTTCACCCAGGGCGGCACGTTCCCTTCCTACGGGACCGACGGCGTGCGCTTCGGCCTGCTGGCGATGGCATCCACGCAGGACGTCCGCTTCAGCGAGGAGAAGGTCGCCCAAGGCCAGGCGCTCGCCAACAAGCTGTTCAACGCGACCCGCTTCGTCCTGCTCAACGTGCAGGACGGCGCAGCGCCCGCGCCGGCCGCCGGCCCCGAGGCGCCCGTCGAGGACCGCTGGATCCTCTCGCGCCTGGCGTCGGCCAAGGCCGACTTCGCCGCGCGCATCGACACCTTCGACTTCTCCAAGGCCGCGCTCGGCCTCTACGACTTCGTCTACGGCGAGCTGTGCGACTGGTACCTGGAGCTCATCAAGGGCCGCGAGTTCGACGCGGCGCTGAGCGGGCACCTGCTCCACGTCGTGCGCGAGACGCTCGTCCTCGCGCACCCGGTGATCCCGTTCGTCACCGAGGAGCTGTGGGAGAACGTGCCGGGCACCGAGGGCCTGCTGGCCGCCTACGTCGAGGGGCCGGGAGACGGCCCGGGGCGCGACGAGGCTGCCGAGCGCGACGTCGCGCGCGTCATCGCCACGGTGCAGGCCGTGCGCTCGTGGCGCGACGCCGGCGGCGTCAAGCCCGGCGCGTTCCTGCGCGCGCGGCTCGACGGCCTCGACGGCCTCGAGCCGCTCGTGTCGCGCCTCGCTCGCCTGACGCCGGTCGACGACGGCGCCGCCGAGCCGGTCGCGGTGATCCCCGTCGCCGGCGCCGAGGTGTTCCTGCTCGAGGGCGTCGATCCCGCCGAGGCCGCCGCGAAGATCGAGGCGGCCCGCCGGACGCTGCTGGCCGAGATCCAGCGCGCCGACGCCAAGCTGTCGAACCCCGGCTTCGTCGACAAGGCGCCCGCGCCGGTCGTCGAGGCCGAGCGCGCGAAGTTGGAGCGGCTGCGGGCGGAGCTGGAGGCGCTGGAGTGACCCCCGCGGCGATGACCGTCCGAGACGCGGAGCGGCTGCTGCTGTCGCTCGAGCTGTTCGGCATGCGCTTCGGGCTGGACCGGATGCGCCGGCTGCTGACCGCGCTGGGCTCGCCGCAGGAGCGGTTCGCCGCCGTGCACGTCGTGGGCACCAACGGCAAGTCCTCGACGGTCCGGATGACCGCGGCGATCCTGCGCCGGCACGGCCTGCGCGTCGGCGCGTACCTGTCGCCGCACCTCGTGTCGTTCACCGAGCGCGTCCGCGTCGACGACGCCGACGTCTCGGGCCCCGACTTCGCCGCGGCCGTGCAGCGCGCCGCCGGTGCCGCCGCCAAGGTCGACCGCACGGCGCCCGCGGACGACCACGTCACGCAGTTCGAGCTGCTGACCGCCGCCGCCTTCGACCACTTCGCCCGCGCCGGCGTGGACGTCGCGGTCGTCGAGGCCGGGCTCGGCGGCCGCTTCGACGCAACGAACGTCCTCGCCTCGACGGTCGCGGTGCTCACCAACGTCGGCCTCGAGCACACGCGCTGGCTCGGCCCGACGGTCACCGACATCGCCACCGAGAAGCTCGCCGTCGTCGAGCCGGGCTCGACGCTCGTCGTCGGCGCCGACCTGCACCCCGACGCCGCCCGCCTGGCCGGGGAGATCGCCTCCGAGCGCGACGTGCGCCTCGTCGTCGCGCCGGCCGATCCCGGCGTGGAGCTGCAGATGGTCGCGCGCGGGGCGTTCCAGCGGCGCAACTTCGCGCTGGCCGTCGAGGCGGCGCGTGCGTTCGTCGATCCGCCCGGTGCGCTCGACCCGGCCGCGGTGAGCGCCGCCGCCGCCTCGACGCTCGTCCCCGGCCGCTTCGACGTCGTCGCGCAGCTGGGGGAGGGGGCCGAGGTCGTGCTCGACGGCGCCCACAACCCGGGCGGCATGGCCGCGCTGGCCGAGGCGCTGCCCGAGTTCGCCGCGGGCCGCCGCCTGGTGGCCTGCCTCGCCGTGCTCGACGACAAGGACGCGACCGAGATGCTGCGCTCGCTGCTGCCGCTGTGCGACGCGCTGGTCACCACGCGCGCGCAGACGCCGCGGTCGCTGCCGCCCGCGACGCTCGCGTCGCTCTGCCACCAGCTCGGGTTCACGGGCGCGGTGGAGATCGTCGGCGAGCCGCGCGCCGCGCTGGAGCGTGCCCGGGCGCTGGCCGGGGTCGACGGCGTCGCGCTCGCCACCGGATCCATCTACCTCATCGCCGACCTGCTGCGCCCCGTCGGTGCCGCGAGGAGCACGCTGTGAGCGTCACGCAGCGCCGGATGCAGCCCGAGCGAGCCCCTGGGCGAGCTGCCGTCCGGAAGCCGAGCCCCTGGGCGAGGACTACGGCATGAGCGAAGACGACGGACCGCGCGTGGGCGTCATGATCGCCGCCGTGGCGATCATCGTCGCGCTGGTGATCCTGATCTTCTTCGGGATCGGGTATGGGTTCGGGCGGATGTTCCTCTGATGTCGCGGCCGCGTCGGTAGCCCGAAGCCCCGGTTCGGGCGCATGTTCCTCTAGCCGCCGGCGCCACACCGAGGGGGCAGGATCCGGCGCAATGGGTACGAACCCCTGGGGAGGAGCAGCCACGCCGGCCGTCCCCACCCCCTAGGATTCTGAGCACATGCCCGTCGAAGCGGTCTTCGGGATCAACAGCTCCGGCCTGAACACGGCCGTCAAGCTGCTGGTCCTCTTCCTGGTCGTCATCTATGTCGCGCTGATCTACTACACGTTCGCGGACGCGCGGCGGCGCATCGAAGACCCCATGCTGATCGGCTGCGCCACGCTGGCCAGCCTGTTCCCGTTCGTCGGCACCATCGTGTACATGATCGTCCGGCCGCCCGAGTACCTGGACGACGTCCGCGAGCGCGAGCTGGAGATGCAGGCCGCCGAGGCGCGCCTGCACGGCCAGGGCTTCTTCCTGTGCCCGCACTGCGACGGCGAGGTCAAGGAGGACTTCCTCCGCTGCCCGCACTGCCTGCGCAAGCTCAAGGACCCGTGCGGGAACTGCGCCAAGCCGCTGGACCCGTCGTGGAAGCTCTGCCCGTACTGCGAGGCCGAGATCCCGGGCGTGACCCCGCAGCCGCGGCGGCGCCGCCGGCGGGCGACCGGCGACCTCGCCGAGCAGACCGCGGTGAGCGAGCCGGGCTCGTAGAGTCCGGTCGCTGCAGCACCCGAACCCGCACCCCCTCACTCTTCAAGGAGCCACATGTCTGTGGACCGGACCCTCATCCTGGTCAAGCCCGACGCGTTCGCGCGCGGCCTCACCGGCGAGATCCTCGCGCGCTTCGAGCGCAAGGGCCTCAAGATCGCCGCGCTGAAGCTCGTCACCACCGCGCGCGAGACGGCCGAGACGCACTATGCCGAGCACGCCGAGCGCCCGTTCTTCGGCGAGCTCGTCGACTTCATCACCTCCGCGCCGCTCGTGGCGCTCGTGCTCGAGGGCCAGGACGTCGTCAAGGCCAGCCGCCAGCTCATCGGCGCCACGAACCCGCTCGAGGCCACCACCGGCTCGATCCGCGGCGACTTCGCCATCGAGATCGGCCAGAACCTCGTGCACGGCTCCGACTCGCCCGAGTCGGCCCAGCGCGAGATCGCGGTCTGGTTCCCGGAGCTGTAGCTCGGCGCCGATGACGGATTCCGGGGACGCGGGAGCGAGCCGCCAGGCGAGCTCCCGCAAGGCTTCCGCGAGCCCCCTGGGCGAGCGGAAGCCCCGCCTCGTCCTCGCCAGCGGCTCGCCCCAGCGCCGCGCGATCCTCGGCGACCTCGGGCTGGACTTCGACGTCCGGCCCTCCGACGTCGCCGAGGAGGACGAAGGCCCGCCGCGTGTGGTCGCGGTCGAGAACGCGCGGCGCAAGGCGCTGGCGGTCGCGCGGGCCGCCGGCGACGCCGCCGACGAGGTGGTGCTCGGCTGCGACACGCTCGTGGCGACCGAGCGGGACGCCGGCACGGCGTGGGACATCTGGGGCAAGCCGGCCGACGCGGATGCGGCGCGCGCGACGCTGCGCCACCTCTCGGGCCGCACCCACGAGGTCGTCAGCGGCCTCGTGCTCGTCGAGCGCGGCGAGGTTCGCGTCGCCACCGAGGTCACGCGCGTCACGTTCCGCGCGCTCGACGACGCGACGATCGACTGGTACGTGTCGTGCGGCGAGTGGGAGGGCCGCGCGGGCGGCTACGCGATCCAGGGGCGCGGCGCCGTGCTGCTCCGGCGCATCGAGGGCGACTACCTCAACGTGGTCGGCCTGCCGGTCTCGGCGCTGCTCGAGCTCAGCCCGCGGCTCATGGCCGAGCACGCCGCCGCCGCTCGCTGACCTCAGTGCGGGCGGCAGATGAAGGCGAGCTGCTGCTCGGGCGTGCGGAACGACCGGTACACGTACGGGAACAGCTGGCGCTTCTGCTCGGCCAGGAGCGCGTCGGCCTGCGCGCGGCTCGTCGCCGCGACGGCCACGCCGCGCGCGGCCCGCTGGACGAGCAGCCCCCAGAGCGCGCCCTGGACGTGCGCGGCGCTGCGCCCGCGTGCGGCGCCGATGGTGATCGGCGAGCGGCCACCGGCGCGCGCGGCGCGGAACTCGGCCGGCGACATGCCGAAGATCGAGCGCGCAGCGTTCGGGATCGCCGGCGTGTGGAAGACGTGGAAGAGCACGTGGCGGCTCAGGTGCGCCTGGGTCAGCATGTCGCGCACCCGGCGCTCGAGGACCGGTCGCAGCGCGCGGCGCACGTGCGGCAGCCGCGGCGCGACGAGCCGGTGCGCCAGCGCGGCGGTCGAGCCGGTGACCCCGTGCGCGCGGGCCAGCTGCGCGAGCGTCCGGTGGTCGTCGAGCCAGGTCTGGAGCTGGGCGTGGTCGGTCTTGACGACGGCGTCCAGCCGCGCCTCGTCGAACGGCAGCCACGACGACATGACCCACTCGTCGGCGGGCAGCCAGTCCAGCCGCGCGCCGGCCGGGGCGTGCGAGTCGGCGGCCGCCGCCGCGCCGGGGACGAGCGCGGCGGCGAGCAGGAGGACGGCGAGGAGGGGGAGGAGCAGTCGGTGGCGCATGCCCGAAGAACGGGTGTCGCGCGGGGTCGGACGGCCACCTAGGGCTCGACCTGCCACACCTCGCTCGCGTCGGCGACACTCGTCCTGCACTCCTGGTCTCCAGAACCCGCACGCGATTTTGCAGCATTTTCCGCGCTGCAAGAGGGCTGTCGCAGATGCGGTACACGAGCGTCCCTCCGCTACACTCCGCATCGCGGCTCGTCCGTCGGCCCCGCCCCGCGGGGCAGTGCAGGACAAACGGGCGGTCCGCTCCTCCGGCATGGGCTTCTTCAGCTACCTCACCGGCTTCGGTGGCCGCGACATGGCGGTCGACCTGGGCACCGCGAACACGCTCGTCTATGTGCGTGGGCGCGGCATCGTCCTCAGCGAGCCCTCCGTCGTCGCGATCGACTCGCGCACCGGCGAGGTGCACGCCGTGGGCATCGAGGCCAAGCGCATGCTCGGTCGCACGCCCGGGACGATCCAGGCCATCCGGCCGTTGAAGGACGGCGTCATCGCCGACTTCGACGTGACGGAGGAGATGCTGCGCCACTTCATCCAGAAGGTGCACCAGAACCGCTGGGCGCATCCTCGCGTCGTCGTGTGCGTCCCCTCGGGGGTCACCGGCGTCGAGAAGCGCGCCGTGGAGGAGGCCTGCCTATCGGCGGGCGCTCGCCAGGCGTACCTCATCGAGGAGCCCATGGCGGCCGCCATCGGCGCCGGGCTGCCGGTCGGAGAGCCCACGGGCTCGATGATCGTCGACATCGGCGGCGGCACGTCGGAGGTCGCAGTGATCTCGCTGGGCGGCATCGTCGTCTCCCAGTCGATCCGCGTGGGCGGCGACGAGCTCGACGAGGCGATCATCAACTACGCCAAGCGCGATTACAAGCTGCTCATCGGTCAGCAGACCGCCGAGGAGGTCAAGCTGGAGATCGGCTCGGCCTACCCGATGGAGGAAGAGGTCCAGGCCGAGATCCGGGGCCGTGACATGGTCTCCGGGCTGCCCAAGACCGTGGTCCTCACCAGCGAGGAGATCCGGCAGGCGCTCGAAGAGCCCCTGTCGCAGATCATCGACGCGGTGAAGGAGACGCTGGACCGGACCCCTCCGGAGCTCGCATCCGACATCATGGATCGCGGCATCATGCTCGCGGGCGGTGGCTCGCTTCTCCAGGGGCTCGACGAGCGCCTGCGAGAGGAGACCCAGATGCCCTCGCACCTGGCCGAGTCCCCGCTGACCTGCGTGGCGGTGGGGTCGGGACGGTCGTTGGAGGAGTTCGAAGTCATCCACCGGACGAACAAGAATTCGAGGAGCCGGCGCCGGCCGCGTTAGCGCTGCGCCTGCACACAAAGCTTTGGAGTCGCGTACGACATGTACGACAAGACGGTTCGCCGTCGGCGAGCAGTCCTCGGGCTGCTGGTCGTCAGCTCCCTGATCCTGCTCACGGCCTACTTCGGCGAGCGCTCCGGCGGCGCGCTGCACAACGTGCAGCGCGGGATCCTGGAGGTCGTCTCGCCGATCCAGGAGGGCGCCAGCCGCGCCCTCAAGCCCGTCCGCGACCTGTTCGGCTGGGTCGGCGACACCGTCAGCGCCAAGGGTGACCTCCAGCAGACGCGCGCCGACCGCGACAAGTGGCGCGAGGACGCCATCCGCAACCAGACGGCCGCCCGCGACAACGCCCAGTTCCGCGGGCTGCTGAACCTCGACAAGCAGCCGAAGTCGCTCCAGCCCTACGGGCCGGTGACCGCGCGGACGATCGGCTCCTCGCCGACGCTCTGGTACGTCAAGATCACGATCGACAAGGGCACGTCGTCCGGCATCCACGAGGACATGCCGGTCATCGCCTCCGACGGCCGCAGCGACACCAACAGCGGCCTGATCGGCAAGGTCGAGAGCGCCACGGGCAACGCCTCGGTGGTCCGGCTGATCACCGACTCCACGATGGCCGTCTCGGCGCGGACGGCCGGCGGCAGCGCGGCGGGCCTCGTCCAGCCCAGCCCGGGCAACCCGCGCGACCTGATCATGCGCTACGTCGCCAAGGACGAGCCGATCGCCAAGGACGACGTCGTCGTCACCGCCGGCACCACCTCCAAGCGCAGCGACCTCGGGTCCGTCTACCCGCCCGACCTGCCGATCGGCCGCGTGACGCGCGTCGACGAGGCCGGCGCCGCCAACCAGCTGCCGCACCTGCGACCCTTCGTGGACCTGCGCCGGGTGCAGTTCGTCCAGGTGCTCACCCAGAAGGTCAACGGCAACCGCTGATGCCCAACGTCCACCCCCAGCTCCTGCTGCGCGCAGCCATCCTGGGCGTGGCGATCGTGATCGTCCAGGTCGCCGCGGTCTCCCAGATCGTGCTCTTCGGCACCAGCGCCGACCTGCTGCCGCTGGTCGTCGCGGCCGTCGGGCTGCTCTGCGGCTCGCTCTCGGGCGCGACGTTCGGCTTCGCCGTCGGCCTGCTCGTCGACGCCGCGCTGGTGCAGACCATGGGCCTGACGAGCCTGGTCTTCATCGCCGCCGGCTACGGCGCCGGCCGCCTCCGCGAGCTGCGCGACCCGCAGGCCGTCGTCATCCCGATGGTCGTCGGCGCCGCCGCCACGGCGATCACGACGTTCGGCTACGGCCTCATGAACTTCATGCTGGGCATCGACGCGCCGGTCAGCTTCCTGCTGCTGCGCCAGATCCTGGCGACCATCGTCCTCAACGCGCTCATCGCGCTGCCCGTGTTCGCGGTCGTGCGCCGCTGGCTCTCGCCCGCGCTGCCCGACGACCCGCGCCGCCGCCGGCGCCGCGCCTACACCACTGGCGGCCTGTCGCCGCTGACCCGCGCCTGATGCCGCTCGACCCCGCCAACGACCGGCGCCCGCCGATCACGCCGCAGCTCGCGCTGCGCGTCGCCGGCGTGGGCGTGTTCGCGTTCGTCCTGTTCGGCATCGTCTTCTTCCGGCTCTGGTACCTGCAGGTGCTCGACGGCGACAAGTACCTGGCCCAGGCCCGTGACAACCGCGTGCGCATCGAGCGGATCGCGGCTCCCCGCGGCCAGATCGTCGACGCCAGCAACCTGCCGATGGTCGACAACAAGAAGGCGACCGTCGTGTCGCTGGACCCCGCCAGCATCCCGGCGCCCATGCGCGTGCAGATCGCCGCCTACGGGCAGAAGGCCGGCGCGCGCGCGGCCCGCAAGAAGGGCCAGCAGGGACCCAGGGTCCCGGTGCCGCAGGCCAGCGGCGACCTGCTGCTGCGCTACCAGCGGCTCGGCAACGTGCTGCAGCTCGGGGTCAAGACGATCAACCAGCGCGTCGTGGACTCCATCGTCCAGGTGCCCTACGCCAACATCCGCATCAAGACCGGCGTCCCGGCCGCGCAGCGCGACTACATCCAGGAGCGCCACGAGCGGTTCCCCGGCGTGACGGTCGAGCAGGTGTACGTCCGCACGTACCCCAACAGGACGATGGCCGCGCAGCTGCTGGGCACCGTGGGGCAGATCACCCAGAAGCAGCTCGACGCCAAGAAGGGCTACGACGGGGCCGTCGGCGGCACCGACGTCGGCCAGACCGGCCTGGAGGCGCAGTACGACAAGTTCCTGCGCGGGACCGACGGCCGGTACCGCATCGAGGTCAACGCCGCCGGGGAGCGGCGCCAGGCCGCGACGGCGGTTCAGCCGAAGGCCGGCCAGCAGCTCAAGCTCACGCTGCGCCAGGACATCCAGGCGGCGGGGGAGACCGCGCTGAAGACGGCGGGGCACGGCCTGCCGGGCGCGTTCGTGGCGCTCAACCCGACCGACGGCGCGATCTACGCGATGGGCTCCAGCCCCAGCTACGACCCGCGCGACGCAGCGCCGGGCCGCTACTCCACCAACGCGGCCTACGCCAGCAAGTTCCTGAACGCCAGCACCGACCACCCGCTGATCGACCGCGCCGACGAGAGCGCCTATCCGACCGGCTCGATCTTCAAGCCCATCACCGCGCTGGCCGCGCTGTCGGCCGGGGTCACCACCCCGGGACAGACCTTCAACGACACCGGCTGCTTCCAGACCGGTGCCCGCAAGCAGATCGACGTCTCGTGCAACACGGGCAAGAAGGCCAACGGGACCATCAACATGGTCGACGCGCTGCGCGTCTCCTCCGACGTCTACTTCTACAACCTCGGCAAGCAGATGTACCTCAAGTCGGGGCTGCCGCTGCAGAGCTGGGCGCACAAGCTCGGCGTCGCGCGCCGGACCGGCGTCGACCTGCCCAACGAGAGCGCCGGCTCGGTGCCGAGCCCCGCCCAGGTGCGCAAGATCAACCGGTGGGAGCTGGCCTGCCGCAAGAAGCGCAAGGTCGCCTCGTGCGGCATCGGGAGCACGGGCCACGAGAGCTGGAACCCGGGCGACATGACGAACTTCGCCGTGGGCCAGGGCGGCCTGCAGGCCACGCCGCTGCAGATGGCGGTCGCCTACTCGACGATCATCAACAGCGGCCGCGTCCCGACGCCGCACCTCGGCCTGGAGACCCAGGACAGCCGCGGGATCGTGCAGCCCCTGGACTTCCCCTCCCAGCGCAAGGTCACGATCAAGCCCGAGTGGCGCCAGGCGATCATGGACGGGCTCTACGGGGCCGCCAACGCCAGCGGCGGCACGTCCAAGCAGGTCTTCGACAGCGGCTGGCCCCGCAGCCGCTTCCCGGTCTACGGCAAGACCGGCACCGCGGAGCGGCCGCCCAACGGCGACCAGTCGTGGTACGTCGCCTACTCCTATGACAAGACCAACCCGAGCGCCACGCCGATCGTCGTGGTCTGCACGATCGAGCGCGGTGGCTTCGGCGCCGACGCCGCCGCGCCGGCCGCCCGCCTGATCCTCTCCAAGTGGTTCGGCATCACGCCCAAGCTCGTGCGCGGAAGCTCGAACGACCGATGAGCGCCGCCACCACGCCCCTGCGCGACATCGACGACGCGCCGCCGCGCGAGCGGAGCCGTCCGCAGGGCATGGCGCTGCCGTTCGACCTCGTCCTGGTCCTCGGCGTCCTCGGCCTGGCGGCCTGCTCGCTGGTGGCGATCAAGTCGTCGACCGCCGACGACATCGCCGGCGACCCGCAGTACTACGTCAAGCGCCAGGCCGTCTTCTTCGCCGTCGGCGGGCTGATCTCGCTGGCGATGATCAAGCTCGACTACAGTCGGCTGCGCGTCGCGCGCTGGTGGGTCTTCGGCTTCCTGATGGCGTCGATCTTCGCCGTCAAGCTGATCGGCACGACCGCCAAGGGCGCGCAGCGCTCGGTGCCGCTCGGGCCGTTCCAGTTCCAGGCGTCCGAGCTCGGCAAGGTGCTCATCGTGATCGTGCTGGCGGCCTTCGCCGCCGAGCGCGGCCGGCGCCTGCAGGAGCGCGACACCACCGCCCGGATCATGCTGCTCGCGCTGATCCCGGCGGCGTTCGTGATGGTGCAGCCGGACCTGGGCTCCAGCCTGGTCTACGGCGCGATCGCGTTCGCCATCCTCTACTTCGCCGGTACGCCGGCACGCCACTTCCTGGCGTTGTTCGCGCTGGGCGCGATCGCGATCAGCATCGTGCTGGTCGCCGCGCCCGCCGCGGGGGTCCAGGTGCTCCATGGCTATCAGAAGGAGCGCCTCACCTCATTCCTGCACCCGTCGGCCGATCCCGGCAACGCGGGCTACCAGCAGAACCAGTCGCTCATCGCCATCGGGTCCGGTCAGAAGACCGGCCGTGGCGCCCACGCGACGCAGACCCAGTTCAACTTCCTGCCCGAGCACCACACCGACTTCATCAACGCCGTCGTCGGTGAGCGCTGGGGCTTCGTAGGCGCAGCACTCGTGCTGTCGCTCTACGCACTGTTGATCTGGCGCGCGTTGCGCATCCTGACCATGGCGAAGGACCTGTTCGGCGCGCTGGTCGCCGGCGGCATCGTCGCGATGCTGCTCTTCCAGGTCTTCGTCAACGTCGGCATGACCCTCGGGATCATGCCGATCACCGGCATCCCGCTGCCGCTCATGAGCTACGGCGGATCCTCGGTGATCTCCACCCTCTTGGCCATCGGCCTTCTGCAGTCGATCTACGTCCAAGGACGTTCGTCGGCTGCCATGAAGGGCCGCATCATGGGCCATTGACCTTTTTGAAGGACTGATCCATACCGTGAGAAAGCAAGTGCTCGTCAGCGTGGACCGCGGGGAGACCCGCGTGGCGCTGTTGGAGGCCACCGGCGCTCCCGCCGCAGCTCCCAAGCGCGGACGGACCCGGACCCGCCCGCCCGGAGCCTCCGCTTCGTCGGCCGCCGCTGCCACCAAGAACAAGGCCGCCGCACCCAACGACGGCTGGCGCGTCGCGGAGCTCTACCTCGAGCGCCGCGGCAACCGCTCCATCGTCGGCAACATCTACAAGGGCAAGGTCGACAACGTCCTGCCCGGGCTGGAGGCCGCGTTCGTCGACATCGGCCTCGACAAGAACGGCTTCCTGCACGTCGACGAGATCGTGATCCCGGGGGTCGAGGTGGCCCGTCGCGGGCGCGTCGGCTCCAAGGGCAAGTCGATCGGCGAGCTGCTCAAGCCCGGCCAGGAGGTCGTGGTCCAGGTCGTCAAGGACCCCTTGAAGACCAAGGGCGCGCGCCTCTCGATGGACCTCACCATCGCCGGCCGCTACATGGTGTACACGCCGACCGGCGAGGGCATCGGCGTCTCCAAGCGCCTCGACGACAAGGAGCGCGAGCGCCTGCGCAAGGAGGCCCGCGGCCTCGACCTGCGCGGCGGCGGCGCCATCGTGCGCACGGCTGCCCACGGCGCCACGCGCCAGGACTTCGAGCGCGAGCTCGAGTACCTGTTCAAGCTCCACGAGGTCCTCGACAAGCGCGTGGCCGAGACGCCCGCGCCCGACCTCGTCTTCCAGGAGGCCGACCTCTCGGTCCGCGTCGTGCGCGACATCTTCAGCGCCGACTTCGAGAAGGCGATCGTCGACGACGAGCAGCAGCACCACCGGCTCGTCTCGTTCTTCAGCCGGACCGCGCCGGAGCTCGTCGACCGCGTCGAGCTGTGGCAGGAGTCCAAGCCGCTCTTCGAGGCGTGGGACGTCGAGAAGGTCATCGACGGCCTGATGTCCAAGCGCGTCGACCTGCCGTCCGGCGGCTACCTGCTGATCGACTACGCCGAGGCGCTGACGGTCATCGACGTCAACTCCGGCTCGTTCGTCGGGCGCGGCAAGCAGGCCCGCCTGGAGGACACGATCACGCGCA
>JAOPZP010000020.1 GCA_025964055.1 Conexibacter sp. | reverse complement strand
TTCGTCTACATCAGCGACGTGCGCGTCACGGATGGGAAGCTGAAGGCGATCGAGCTCCCCGCGGACCTGCAGCCCTCGGTCGCCTACGGCATCGCCGTCGTCAAGGGTGCCAAGCACCCCCGGGAGGCCAAGGCGTTCATCGACGGGCTCCTGTCGGGCACCGGGCAGCAGGCGCTGCAGAGCGCAGGGTTCGAGCCGGCGCCATGAGGGTGAGCCGGCGCGGCTGGTTTCCCGTCCTGCTGGCGGCGGCGCTCACGGTCGTCCTGAGCTTCCTGACGTTGCCGATCGTCGCGATCTTCGTCGACACCCGGCCCCTTGACCTGCTCTCCAGCCTCGGCGAAGACGGCGCGCTGGAAGCGCTGCGGCTCAGCCTGCTCTGCAGCACGCTCGCGGTCGGTCTCATCGTCGTGTTCGGCACGCCCGCGGCCTACCTGCTCGCCATGAGCCGCTTCCGCGGGCGGGCGACGATCGTCACGCTGGTCGAGCTGCCGCTGGTGCTGCCGCCGGCGGTCGCCGGGATCGGACTGCTCGCGGCGCTCGGCCCGAAGGGCCTGCTCGGCGGGCTGATCCAGGACGCCGGCGTCCAGCTCGTGCTCACCACGGCCGGTGTCGTCCTCGCGCTGACGTTCGTCGCCGCGCCGTTCTACCTCCGTCAGGCGCAGTCGGCGTTCGAAGCGCTCGATCGCACCTGGCTCGATGCCTCGCGCACGCTCGGGGCGAGCGAGGCACGGACCTTCCTGCGGGTGGCGATCCCCACCGCGGGGCCGGGGCTGATCTCGGGCCTTGCGCTCGCGTGGGGACGGGCGCTGGGCGAGTTCGGCGCGACGCTCATGTTCGCCGGGTCGTTTCGCGGCATCACGCAGACGGTGCCCCTGGCGATCTACGAGCGCTTCTCGACCGACTTCACCGGCGCGCTCGCGCTCTCGACGGTGCTCGTAGCCGTCTCCGCCGCGCTGCTGCTCTCCGTCAAGCTGCTCAGCGGCTCAGCCTGGCTCGGCGGTGCTGCGCGTTGAAGCCCGGGCACGGCTCGGAGCGTTCGCGCTCGACGTCGTGCTCGAGACCCCCGCGGGCCGCTGCCTGGCGCTCGCCGGCCCCTCGGGCGCCGGCAAGACGTCGGTGCTGCGGATCGTCGCCGGCCTGCTGGACCCCCGACACGGCCGCGTGAGCTGCGGCGACGAGGTCTGGCTCGACACGGCCGCCGGGATCGACGTGCCGCCCGAGCGCCGCCGCTGCGGCTACGTCTTCCAGGAGTACGCGCTGTTCCCCCACCTCCGAGCGTGGCAGAACGTCGCCTACCCGCTGCACGACCTGCCACGCCGCGAGCGCCGTCGTCGGGCGCTCGAACTGCTGGACCGGTTCGGCGTCGCCCATCTCGCCGACGCCCGGCCCCGGACGCTCTCCGGTGGCGAGCGCCAGCGCGTCTCCGTCGCCCGCGCCCTGGCGCGCCGCCCAGCCGCACTGCTGCTCGACGAGCCGCTCTCCGCGCTCGACGCCCGCACCCGCGCGTCCGCCGGCCGCGAGCTCGCCGCCGTCCTGCGCGACAGCGGCGTGCCGGCGCTGCTGGTCACCCACGACTTCACCGAAGCCGCGTTGCTGGGGGATCGCGTCGGCGTGATCGACGGCGGCCGCGTCGTCCAGGTCGGCACCGTCGCCGAGCTCGCCGCGGCGCCCGCCTCGACGTTCGTCGCCGACTTCACGGGCGCGGTCGTGCTCACCGGCATCGCGCGGCCGGGACCGGACGGGCTCACCCACGTCGCCCTGGACGGCGGCGGCGACGTGGCCAGCACCGAGCCGGGCGACGGACCGGTCGCGGTGAGCGTCCACCCCTGGGAGATCGTCCTGACCCCAGCCGACACGCCGCGCAGCGGCTCCGCCCAGAACCACATCCCCGTCGAGGTGACCTCGATCACCGCCGTCGGCAATCGCATCCGCGTCGGGCTTGCCGCCCCCCAGCCGCTCACGGCCGAGATCACCGACGCCTCCGCCCGGCAGCTCGCCCTCGAGCCGGGCGCCCGCGCCGTCGCCACCTGGAAGGCCACCGCCACCCGGCTGCTCAGCCGGTGAGCGACCGGCGGCAGCGACCGGCCTATCGCCGGCGCTGCGACATCGCCCGGAGGTCGGTCGGCGTGTCCACGTCGCGGTCGGACCCGACGTCGTCGCAGGCGACGAGCACCACGTCGGCTTCGGCCAGCACACCGGCCGCCCCGCGGTCGCCGGTCAGCGCTTCAAGCGCGGGCAGCAGCCGGGGGTGCAGCAGGACGGGATGCGCCGCCCGGCCCCCGAACGTCGCGCGGACCGCATCCACGTCCTCGTGCCGATGCGCCAGGATCCGATCGACCGTCGCCCGCGTCACCTCGGGCATGTCGGCCAGGAGCACGAGCACCGACGCGTCCGGGCCGGCGTACCGGAGCCCGGCCTTCAGGGATGCGGCGAGTCCGTCGGCCCAGTCGGTCGCCGCGACGACCGTGACCTGCGCGCCCTCCAGCGCCTCTCGGACCTCGCCGGCATGCGCGCCGACGACGACGCCCACGCGGGACACCGCGGGATGCTGCGCCGCTCGCACGGCGTGGAGCACCAACGGTGACCCGTCGAGCTCTGCGACCTGCTTGGCGGCTCCGAACCGGGATGCTCGGCCCGCCGCCAGGACGACGGCGACGATCTCGCGCGGAACGCTAGGACTCCGGGGCGTCGCGACGCCAGGTGCCGCTCTTGCCGCCGGTCTTCTCGAGCAGCGTGACCTGCTCGATCGAGACGCGGCGGTCCAGGCCCTTGACCATGTCGTACACCGTGAGCGCCGCGATCGTGACCGCGGTCATGGCCTCCATCTCCACCCCGGTGCGCCCGACCAGGGAGGCGGAGGCCTCGAGCTCGAGGACGCCGTCCTCGACGGAGAGGTGCCCCTGGACGTCGACGTGGTCCAGGCCCAGGGGATGACACAGCGGGATCAGGTCGCTGGTGCGCTTGGCCGCCTGCACGCCCGCGATCCGCGCCACGCCGAGGACGTCGCCCTTCGGGGCGTCGCCCGCGGCGACCACGGCTGCCGTCCTCGGGTCCATCCGCACGGTGGCCCGGGCGACGGCGCGGCGGGCCGTCTCCGGCTTGTGGCCGACGTCGACCATGCGCGCGGCCCCGTGCTCGTCGAGATGGGTCAGCCGCCCTGGTGCCATCGGCGGCAGGATACGCGGCGTCGCTG
>JAOPZP010000590.1 GCA_025964055.1 Conexibacter sp. | reverse complement strand
GGCGCCCGAGCGAGCCGCGCCGGCGCGCAACGCCACCGTGCCCGGCGCGCCCGCCGCCCGGCCCGAGCCGATGCCCACCACCTTGGCGGTGACCGGCAACTGCCCCGGCACCTCCGCCAACGCGTAGGACCGGCGCCCCGCCCCGACCATCGCGTCCACCGTGCGCAGCGATCCGGCCGCCACCGTCACGCGCCAGCCGCCCGCAGGCGCCGTCCCGGCCGACCACTTCAGCGTCACCGTGCGGCCCGACCGGCGCAGGGTCAGGCCCGTCGGCCGCGCCGGACGCGCGGTCCGCGGCGCCGCGAAGCGTCCCGCGACCGCCGGCGGACGACCGAGCCCGCCGGTGAGGATCGTGGCCGTGACGACGCGCTGCTCGCCGTGGCCCTCCTGCGGCGCGAACGCACGGGTGCCCGTCGAACGCCCCGTCGTCAGGATCTCCTGGCCCGGGCCGTCGAGCCGGCTCGCCTCCCCCAGCGTCAGCTGCTGGCCGGCCGCCAGGTGCGGCTTGACGGTCCAGCGCAACGTGCGCTGCGCACCGTGGCCCGACACCGTCGCGCGCACCCGCTGCGGACCCGCGTCGACGGCGTGCACGACCTTGACGATCGCCGCCGAGCCCTCCGCGGGCATCACGACGTAGCTGCCGCGAGCGGGCTTCTTGAGCACGATCTGCGTGGTGTTGGTGTTCGCGTCCTGCAACACCATCACCTTGGGCGTCAGCTGCTCGGCCGTCGCGTCGGCCACCAGGCGGCCCTTGGCGTCGAGGAGCGTGACCTTGGGCGGCGCGCCGCGGCCGCTGACCGCGATGTTCGCCGAGCGCAGCCCGGCCGCCAGCTTGACCGTGGGCACGCGCGTCGCGGCAGCGGCGCGGACCGTGAAGCCATCCGGCAGGCCCTCGGGCCGGTCCTCGCTGTAGGGCCCGAGGTCGCACCCGCCGAACGTCGTGAACTTCCCGCCCCAGCGGTAGGCCATCCCGCCGCCGACCTTGATGACCGGCACTTCGCCGCACGCCGCGATGCCCTTGGTCGACAGCACGGCGTGGGCGCCGAGCAGGGCGACCTTCTGGCCCAGCAGCTGGAGGCCCGCCTCGGCGTTGCCCGTGAGGTTGACCTGGCTCGCCGTGAACCACCCGCCGATGTCGGCGTCGAAGTAGCCGATCCCGACCGAGCGGCTGATGCCGCCACGCGCCTCGACGAAGCCGTTCGTCGCGAAGCGCAGGATGCCGCGCGTCAGCTCGATCTGGTCCAGGAGCTTGGTGTTGCCGGCGACCTGGAACAGGACGAAGGGCGACTTCTGCGACGGGAACGTGACACGCAGGTCGCCGTCGGCGCTGAGCAGCTCGGTGCCGGCGATCTTCGGCCCGACGCTGATGCCGATCCCTCCCTGCAGGTCCAGCGGATCGACGCCGACGCCCGCGCGGATCCGCTGCAGCAGGATGCCCGGTCCGAGCTCGACCTCCAGGCCGTCGACCTGGCCGAAGATCGACTTGAACCGGCCGTGGGCGATCGTGATCTCGACCTGGAGGTCGAACTCCTTGCCCTTGATGCCGGGCAGGCCGAGCTCCGCGGCACCGGTCCACTGTTCGTCCGCGCGGTCGTACTCGATCGACAGCGCCGCCAGCTTGAGATAGTCCGACAGGACGCCGGTCTGCACCTCGATCTTGAGGTGGTCGAGGACGATCCCCTGGCTCTCGGTCGAGCGCAGCGTGACGTCGCCGCCCGCGCCGGGCATCTGCGGCGGCAGCTGGGCGGTCAGCGAGGTCGTCGCGGTGCCGGCCTCGGGGAAGCGCACCTCGGCCTCGTCGGCGACCTTCAGGAAGAGCAGGTTCGCCCCACCCGGCGGGTGGAAGATCAGGCCCTCCTCGGTCTTGGCCGTCGTCGCGGGCAGCGTGACGTCCAGCGGGCCGTCGTTGAGCGTGAGGTCCACCCCGCTGCCGGTCGCGTGGACCGCCACGGGGCCGTTGGACACCAACGTGCCGTCGCTGGGATCGAGCGCGATGCGCGCGCCCTGGCTCTCGTCGTTGAACAGCACCTGGGCGGAGGCACAAGCGCCCGTGCAATCCGCGAACGTCCGGCGCTTGGCGGTGCCCTTCGTCCCCTTCTGGAGCACGAGGCCGTTCAGGGCGATGTTTCCGCGCGCGATCCACAGCGTCCCCGCACTGGGTCGCGTCACGCTCGTCCAGCAGCCCGACACCCGCGCAGGGCCGTCGGACACGGTCTTGAACTGCTCGCGCCCGGTGCAGTCGTGGGCGACCTCGGCCTGGCCGCGGACGAAGATCGTCTTCTCGGCGGTCGCCTGGTTGCCGAACGCGTCGGTCGCACGGACGCGCACGAGGTGGTCGCCCGCTCCGCGCAGCGTGGCGATCGCCTTCGGCGTGGCGCCGGTCGAGGTCTCGTAGCTGCCGTCCCCGTTGAGGTCCCAGTTGAAGGTCAGCGAGCGGTCGTCGTCGTTGCTGCCCGACGAGCCCGTCGCGTCCAGCACGACCTGGGCGTCGCCGGAGGCCTGCACGACGTCGGGGGCCGAGAGGGTGACGATCGGCGCCCGGTCGACCGGCGCGCCGACGTCGACGCCGAGCGGCGCCGACGTCGAGACCGTCCCGTACCCGTCGGTGATCCGCACGCGCACGTCGCGATGCCCGGCGCCCGCGTAGGTGGTCGAGACGGTGGCCTGCGGCCCCGTGTCGGTCTCGAAGCTGCCGTCGCCGTCGAGGTCCCATTGGAAGCGAACCGGTCCGATGCGGATGGACGAGGACGCCGCGGAGAACACGACGTCACGCCGAGCGTAGACCCGCCCGGCCGGGCTGACGCGCGCGATCGCCGCCGCGGTCGGCAGGCCGCTGTCCCCCGAGCCTGGCAGCACCTCGACGTCCTGGCTCGTCGTGGAGGTGGCGCCCTCGTCGTCGGTGACGCTCAGCGTCAGCGTGGAGTGCCCGTCCTCGCCGCCATGGAAGGTGTAGAAGAACTGTGGCTTGTCGTCGGTCGCGAGCCTCTGGCCGTCCTTGGTCAGCGTCCAGGTGCGCGTCATCCCGGGGTGGTCGTCGGTCGAGCGGTCGGTCCAGCTGGCAGTCACGCCGCCGGGACCGAGTGGGTAGGGCCCGGGCTCGTCGGCCTCGAAGGCAGCGACCGGTGGCGGGTCGCCTGGGACGACGGTGACGACGGCGACCGCGTAGGTGCCGTCCAGGGCCGTGATGGCGACCCCGACCTGCGTCGGATCGCGGTAGGACGGCGTGCGGTGGGCGTCGACGGTGGGGGCGTCGTAGATCCCGTCGCCGTCGACGTCGAACTGGTAGGTGTAAGTGCCGCCGCTCGTCGCCTGGCCGCTGAGCGTCACCGGCGCGTTGCGCTTGGGGATCGCGGGGACGAGCCCGATGCCCGCCTCGAACAGGGTGCCCGTGACCTTCACCATCAGGAACGGGTTGACCTCGGTGCCCTGGCCGCCGTCGGGCCCGTCGAACGGGCAGCCTCCGTAGCGGGTGCCGCCGGACTGACCGGCGACGTCGGGGGCGTAGTCGGGGTCGCCGCCGATGGGCATCGACGTCGCGACCCACGAGAACGTGGCGTGGTCTCCCGTGCCGTTGCCGGCGTAGATGCCGAGCGCCCGGTCGAGCGCGACACGCACGGTGGTGGTCTTCGTCGCCGGGTCCTCCGTGACCGGCAGCGTGATGCTGCCGACGCTGCTGGCCGCCCACACGGCTCCACCCACGAGCCGCGCGTTGCCGTCGCGGGGATAGCAGCGCCAGTTGCTGAGGCCCGACAGTCCGCTCTGGATCTGGACGGTCACCTCGCCGGCGCCCGCGGAGCCGGTCGTCGTGATCAGCGCGTCGGGCGTGTTCCCGCTCGCCGAGGACAGGTACGTCGCCGACGACAACGCGCCGCCGTCGGCGAACCGCAGCACGAGGTCGACCGGGTGGTCATCGACGAAGCCTCCTGACGGCACGTCGGCGGTCACGTCGTAGGCGGGTCGCTGTGACGCGGTGTACTGGTCGATGCCGGCCTCCACCAGATCGGTCTCGCCACCGGCGACGTCGCCGGTGCGATCCTGCATCCGCTGGCCCCGGCTGGGCGTGGAGTGCTGGCCGCGGTCGGTGCCCCGGGTGGGGTCGAGGCGGTAGCCCCGCTCGGTGTCGCCCGTCACGCGGGCCTCGCACTGACCGTCGCCGGCGCCGGCGCCGGCGGCGCTGGGCAGCCAGTCCTGGATGGCCGCCGGGGTGCCGGGTGAGTTGGCGCCCGCGGTCCAGATCGTGGTGATGATCGGCTGGTAGCGGGCCATCCCGCCGATGGTCCTGCCGTCGGTGCCGACGAGGGTCGAGAAGTCTTCGGTGATCGACACCATCCGGGTGCCGGCGCGGAGGTTGAGCGGCGTGTGCCCGGCGATGGGCGGGGTGCCCGGCGTCGTCGGACTCGCACCCAAGATCTTGGGCGCGAAGCACGTGGCCGGACCGAGGAGCTCCTGCGTCGTCGAGGCCGCCCCGACCGGACGCACCTGGTAGACGACGTCGCCCTGCGCGGCGCTGTAGGCCAGGTGAACCATGGCATCGATGCGCCCGTCGCGATCGAAGTCGAGCGTGGTGATCGTGGTCCACTGGCTGTCCAGCGGCGCACCGTCGGAGCGAAACTTCGGTGAGACCACGGTGAGCGTCTGGGGGCCCGCGTCCGGGGCCTCGTAGCGCTGAGCGGTGAGGTAGTCCCCGGGCTCCCGCTGCTGCACCACCACCGACGCGGCATCGGCGGGCGCGGCCGCGAGCGCTGCCGCGACCGTCGTGAGCGAGAGCGCGAGGAGCGCTCGGAACCGTGCCATCGAATGACCTTCCCTGCCGCGTGCTGGACCGTGGCGAAGCGGCGCCAGCCTACGGGGCGGCGCGGGCGTCCGTGGTGCGGCCAGCCGTACCTCTGGCGACCAGGAGGACGAACGTTGCCAGCGCCGCGACGCCGAGGACAGCGATCACGATGCCCATCGGCACCGCGGTGCCCTTCCCGGCCAGGCCGACCAGCGGCGCGGCGAAGGCGCCGAGCGCGAACTGGGCCAGGCCGAGCAGTCCCGAGGCGCTGCCCGCCCGGCTGCGGTGGCCGCCCAGCGCCAGCGCCGCGGCGTTGGGCACGATGATCCCGATGCTGGCGACCGTGACCAGCAGCGCCGGCAGCACGCCCGCCAGCCCCACACCGGTGAGGATCGCCAGCAGGAGGCCGACGCCGCCCGTCGCCGTCGCGCTCAGCCCGGCGCCCAGCAGTGCCGCGGGGTCGTAGCGCTCGGAGAGGCGGCTGCTCAGCCGTCCGGCCAGGACGATGCCGAGGCCGTTGATCCCGAACAGCACGGCGAAGACCGCCGGCGACGCGCCGTAGACGTCCTGCAGCACGAACGGCGATCCCGAGATGTAGGCGAACATCGCGGCGAACGCCAGGCCGGCGGACAGCACGCAGCCCACGAACCCGCGGTCGCCGAGCAGCTCCCGGAACGTGCGCAGCGTCGCCCGCAGGCCGCCCGCGTGGCGGTCGGCGGCCGGCAACGTCTCCCCCAGCACCGCCGCGACCACGACGAGCAGCCCCGCGCCGATCACCGCCAGCACCGCGAAGACGCCGCGCCAGCTGGTGACGTGCAGGATCCCGGCGCCGATGACCGGCGCGAGGATCGGCGCCACGCCGTTGACGAGGATCAGCGCGGCGAACAGCCGGGCGGCCTCGCGCCCCTCGTGGAGGTCGCGGACGACGGCGCGGCCGATGACGATCCCGAACGACCCGGCCGCGCCCTGGACGAAGCGCAGCGCGATCAGCACCCCCACCGACGGCGCCAGCGCGCACAGCGCTGACGCGACGACGTACACCGCGAGGCCGGCCAGCAGCGGCCCGCGCCGGCCGCGCGCGTCGCTGATCGGCCCGCCGACCAGCTGGCCCGCCGCGAGCCCCAGCAGGCACGCGGTGAGCGTGAGCTGCACGAGCGACGGCGCGGCGTGCAGGTCGTCGGCCATCGCCGGCAGCGCCGGGAGGTACATGTCGATCGACAGCGGGCCGAACGCGCTGAGCGAGCCCAGGACGCCGACGAGCAGCGGCCGGGCGGGGACGCCCGGCGCCCTGCGGGGCCGCTCAGCCCAGCGCATCGCGCCCGTCGACGATGCGCTCCACGGCGTCGGCGGCGCGGTCCACGAGGTCGGCGACGTCGGCGCCCGGCTGGCGCCACTTGCCCAGGACGTAGGCGGCGACGATGTCCGGGTCGGTCGAGTCCGGGCGCCCGACGCCGATGCGCACGCGGGCGAAGTCCGGCGAGCCGAAGCCCTGCTTGAGCGACTTGAGGCCGTTGTGCCCGGCCAGCCCGCCGCCGAGGCGCGTCCGGACGTCGCCGAACTTCAGGTCGATCTCGTCGTGGACGGCCACCACGTGGTCGAGGTCGACCTTGAGCGCCCCGCGCGCCGGCCCGGCCGAGCGCCCCGAGTCGTTCATGAAGGTCTGCGGCAGCAGGACGCCGACCCGGGGACCGCCGGGCATCGTGCGCCCGTCGACGTACAGGCCGGCGAAGGTCTTCTTCGGCTTGCCCAGGTCCCAGCGCGCGATCAGCGCCTCGGCGACCTGGAACCCGACGTTGTGTGGCGTGCGGGCGTACTGCGCGCCGGGGTTGCCGAGCCCGACGACCAGCCAGTCGACGGGCGCGGCGCGGCCCGGAAGCCGCATCGGCTCAGCGAGCGCCGAGGACTACTCGGCGCTGCCGTCGCCGCTGGAGGCGTCGGCGGCGGCCTCGGCCTGCGGCTTCTCGCCGACGCGCTCGGTCTCGGTCTCGACCTCGTCGCCGCTCTCGGTCGACACGCTCGGGGGCGTGATCGACGCCAGGACGGTGGCGTCCGGGTCGTCGAGGAGCGTGATGCCGGCCGGCGCCGTGATCGCCGACAGCTGGATCGTGGCGTTCATCTCCATGCCGGAGACGTCGACCTCGATCGACTCGGGGATGTCGTTGGGGAGCGCCTGGATCGTCAGCTCGCGCGTGACGTGCTCCAGGATGCCGCCCTCGACGATGCCGGGCGCCTGCTCGAAGTTGACGAGCACGACCGGGACGGTCGCCTCGATCTCGACGGTGAGGTCGACGCGCAGGAGATCGACGTGCATGATCTCGCCGCGGACGGGGTGGCGCTGGGAGTCCTTGAGGACCGCCGGCGTGCCCGGGCCGCCGTCGATGCTCAGCTCGAGCACCGCGCCCTTGGCGGCGAGGGCGTGGCGCAGCGTGCGGGCTGCGACGGCGAAGGCGAGGGGCTCGCCGGTGCCGCCGTAGAGGACGCCGGGGACCTGCCCGGAGCGGCGCAGTCGGCGCGTCTCGCGGGAGTGGGCAGCCTCGCGGGCGTGAACGTCAAGAGTGGTGGTCTGGTCGGCCATGAGCGGCGGCCGATGGTAGCGGAGCGACGCCGGAGACCTCGGCTCCCTGGGCGGTCGCGCGCCCAGGGAGGCCGGTGTCGCGCGGCGCTACCGGCGCGCCGGGGCGGCGGCCGGTGCGCCGCCCCACTGCTGCGTGCCCTTGTAGATCCGCTGGATGTCGGTGAACGCGGGCTTCTTGGTCCCGTCCATCGTGATCAGGCCCTTCTGGTGGATCGGCGAGAACGGCCACGGGTTGCCGCCCTCCCAGTTCGGGCGCACCGCGAACTCCTCCAGGGTCCACCAGAGCGCGCCCGACAGCCACGGCTTGGTGGCGTAGACGCCGTAGTGGAAGTTCGCGAAGTCCTGCTGGAACTGGTAGGTCCCGCGCTCCTCGACCGGGCCGTCGCGGTTGGCCTCCGCCCCGGTCTCGGTGATGACGATGGCCTTCTGGGGATAGCACTGGCGCACGCTGTCGAGGTAGTCGCTGAGCAGCGAGCGGTCGGCGATCTGGCCGTTGGGACCGGAGTACCAGCCGAAGTACTCGTTGATCCCGATGACGTCCAGCGGCCCGTACTCGGGCTGGCAGCCCGCCGACGGGTAGCCGGCGACCGCGAGGCCGACCGGACGCGTCGGGTCCAGCGACTTGGCCAGCGTGACCGCGCGCTGGATGTAGTAGCCCTGCACGGGGCCGGGGCGGGCGCTCAACTCGTTGCCCGCCGACCACACGATGATCGACGGGTGGTTGATGTTGGTCTGCACCGCGCTGGCCAGCTCCTTGGCGGCCAGCTCGCGCACCAGGCGCTGCTTGAGGTACTTGGTCTTGACGGAGTAGACGGGGACCTCGGTCCACGCCAGCATCCCGAGCTCGTCGAGGCGCTCGTAGTAGTACGGGTGCAGCGGGTAGTGGCTGCGCAGCAGCGTGCCACCGGCCTCGCGGGCCCACTGGATCTGCTGCTCGCGCTGGGCGTCGTCGATCGCAAAGCCCTTGTCGAGCGAGTCCTCGTGCGTGCCGAAGCCACGGAAGTTCAACGGCTTGCCGTTGAGCATGAGGTGCCCGTCGACGACCTTGATGGAGCGGATGCCCGTGCGCTCGTAGTAGCCCTGCAGGGTCTTGCCGCTGCCGTCGGCGGCCGTCAGCGAGGTGGTGTAGAGGTACGGACGCGCCGGCGACCACGTCTTGGGGTTCTTGACGGCGATGCGCCTGGTGAACGACGCAAAGCGCTTGGCGCCGACCGAGGCCGTGCCGAGCGCGACGGTGCGCCCGCCGAGGCGGGCGGTGACCCGCACGCGCTGGGCGGTGTCGCCGTAGTTGCGGACCGTCGCCTTGTAGGTGACGTGCGCGTCGCAGGTGGCGCACGGCAGGTCCGGGAGGACGGCGACGTTCGTGAAGTCGATGCGGTCGATCTTGCGCAGGTAGACCTCGCGCAGCAGGCCGCCGTAGTTCCACCACCCGCCGGTCGGCACGCCGGTCGTCGACAGCCCCGAGGGCGGGAAGTCGGTCGGGAAGCGCCGGTCGTCGACGCGGACCGCGAGCAGGTTGGTGCCGCCGCGCTTGAGCACGCCGGCGGGCAGGCGGATCTCGAAGGGCAGGTAGGCGCCGGTGTTCTTGCCGACGAGCCGGCCGTTGAGGTACACCTTGGCGCGGTAGTTGACCGACTCGAACCGCACGACCCACGACAGCCGCTTCGCGCTCGAGGGCAGGTGGAAGCTCTTGCGGTACCAGCCGACGCCGCCGGCGAAGGAGGCGTCGCTGTAGTCCTTGGCGTTCCAGGCGTTGGGGACGGTGACCGCCGTCCACCCCAGCGTCGAGGCGTTGGTCGAGAAGCCCTGGGAGGCGCCGTTGCCGGACGGGTCGGCGCGGTACCACCACTGGCCGCCCATGAGGTAGCGCCCGGAGGGACCGGTCTTGTAGAGGGTCTTCTGGGCGAGGCCGTCGCTCTGGGCAGAGGCGACGGCGGGCAGCACGAGGGCCGCGAGGAGGGACAGCAGAAGGCAGCGTCGGAGCATCTCGGGGAGGGGGAACACGAGGGGCTGGATCGCGATGCGGTCCGATCCGACGAGTCCGTCTGCTCAGCAGGAGTCCTCGTTGTCGGCCAGCGGCGCGGTGAGGCGCAGGAGGCTAACGGAGCGTCCGGTCAGCGGACTTCCCCGGCGCCGGACGCGCACGCACTGGACGACCGGGACGCCGTCGACGCCGCGCACCCAGACGATCCGGCTCCAGCCCTCGCTGGTGCCCAGCGAGTAGGCGGTCTTGGAGTCCAGGCGGGCGATCTTGACCTTGCCGGGGCCGGTGACGCGCGGCAGGAAGCCCCGGATCTTGGCGGCGCACCCGGCGTCGCAGGCCTCCAGGCGCTTCAGCACGCCCGGCGCGTCGCCGGCGGCCTCGCGCTGGACCAGGGCGAAGAGCGCGTCGCGCTCGCGGTTCTCGGTCGTCAGGAAGCGCGCGGCGACGAACGAGACCGCCAGGAAGACCACGAGGAGCGGGACGGCGATGGTCAGCAGACGGCGACGACGGGCGAGCACTCGCACGAGAGCCTAGAGGTGAGATGGCCGCGGGAGCGAGCGCCTAGAGGTGAGATGGCCGCGGGAGCGAGCGCCTGCGCGAGCTGCCGCCCCTGAACGAGCCCTCTGGGCGAGGCTCAGGCCGCCTCGTCGGGCCCGTTGAGCTCGAGGAAGCGCCGGACCGAGCGCTCCTGGGCCTCGAGGCGCTCGGCCATCGTGCGCGCGTGCTCGGCGGCGCGGACGAGGAAGTCCTGCAGGGAGGCCTCGGGGTCGTCGGGCAGCGAGTAGACGTGCGCGACGTCCTGCTGGGCGCACGCGATCCCCATCGGCGGGCGGCCCTCGGCCAGCGTGCGGGCGCCGCAGACGGGCACGACGACCAGATGGCGCTCGGGCGCGACCAGCGCGATCGGCATCAGGCGGTGCGCCGGGAGCGGCACGTCGAGGTCGACGGAGCGGACGACGCCGACGGCGGAGTCGGCGACGTCGCGCAGCGGGCCCTCCCAGATCGCGAGGACGGTGTCGGCCATCTGCAGCGCGTCGCGCAGCGTGCGCGCCTGGGCCGCGTAGGCCTCCTCGGCCTCGGCGCGCGTGTGGGTCTCGCCGAGGTCGAGGTCGCACGGGACGCGCAGGAGGTCGCGGACGCCCAGGCGCTCGCCCGACCCGTGGCCGCCGTTGGCGACGTAGGTCTGGATCGTGCCGAGGTCGCGGCGGCCGTGGAAGACGACCGTGAGCTGCTCGGCGACCGCGAGGCCGTGGACCTTCAGCGCGACGGCGGCGGCCGCGTCGGGGTCCAGCAGCGCGCTGCGCAGCAGCTCGTCGGCGAGACCCTCGCCGGGCCGCTCGTCCTGCCGGTCGTGGTGCTGCTCGTCCATCGTGCTCCCTTCCGACGATGATCGCCGATGGTGACGCGAGGTGTACCCCATTTCATCGGACAAGTGGGCCGGTCCTGGATGCCATTCGGGCAGTTCGGCGCGGGCGTCCGGCGCGCGACCTTCGGGTACCGTCGGACCATGAAGCTCGCGTACAAGCCGATCGGCATCGTCCTGGGCCTGCTGGCCGGATTCGTGTCCAAGAAGCTCTTCGACGTCATCTGGGGCGTGTTCGACGACGAGGAGCCGCCCAAGCCCACGACGCGCGACGCCGACTGGCCCAAGGTCCTGGCCGCGGCGGCCGTGCAGGGCATGACGTTCAGGGTGACCCGCGCCGCCGTCGATCGCGCCGGCGCCAAGGGCTGGGACCACGTCTTCGGCGTCTGGCCGGGCGACAAGGAGCAGGAGAAGTCACAGGCCGCGCAGGCGCTGCGCTGACGCGGGCGCTGGGTCGGGCCATGGCAGCCTGACCGTGGCGGCCTGATCCTGCGGACCGCTCGCGACGGTGAGCGAGAACGCGGTCGCGCCGGCCGGGCGATGGGCGCCCGGGCGGGCGAACGCCGTGACGCTGCCCGCGCCGAACGTGTCAGCGTAGACGTGGTTGGTGCAGCCGCTGTCGCTGCCGCACGGCGAGAGCGTCGTCTCGGCGCTGAACGGCGCCGGCGCGGTGCCGGTCCACGTCCACACCGGACGCGCGGCCGCCGGCGAGACCGCCGACAGGTTCAGCGTGACGTGGCGGACGTCGAGCGCGGCCGTGGCCCGTGTGCGGACGCCGAAGGCCTGGCCCGCCAGCGGTCCCCGCCAGGCCGTGCCGCGCAGGAGCACCCGCGCGTACTCCTGCTTGGCGGCGAACCGTGCGTCGTGCGCGCTGCCGGGCGTGACGAGCGCGGCCTGGACGTAGTCGGACCCCGGCGGCGGCTGGCGCAGCGTGACGGAGCGGCTGACGGCGATCGGGCCGGCTCCGGCCCGCAGCGTGACCGGCACGCTCAGCGACGGCGGGCAGGTCGGGAAGCCCAGCGAGCCGCCGGCGCAGCGCCCGACGACGAGCGCGACGCGGCGCGTGGCGCCGCTGGCCTGCGCCGTGGCGGTCACCGTCGCGTGGAGCACGCCGGTGCGGCGGGTTATGCGCAAGTCGAACCGGCGGACGACGACGCCGTCGCGATCGTAGGTCGCCGCGATGGTGTGGGGCCGCTGGTCGGGCGGCCGGACGGGCGGGGCCGGGGCGGCCGAGGCGGCGGTCGTCGCGCCGAGGACGGCGGCGGCGAGGGTGAGGGCCAGGGCGGGGGGCGGGCGTTCATCCCCGTGCAACGAGGGCGCGGGCCCGAAGGTGACGCCGGTCAGCGCGCCGCGCGCACGACGAAGCCGCGCTCGCGGAGGTCGTCGAGGGCATCCTCGAACGCGCCGAAGTCGCGGGCGAGCAGGAGGTCGATCGGGCGCCCGTGGCGCCCGGTCGAGCGGATCCAGCGGCGCAGCATGCCGTCGCCGGCGCGCTCCGCGGCCTCCTCGGTGAGCGTGAGGAGGATCGGCAGCTGCGGCTTGTGGTCCAGGTCGCCGCCGAGGATCGCCAGCGGGTCGGCGTCGAGCGCCGTCAGCAGCTCGTCGTCGGTCAGGCCGAGGCGATCCTGGAGCAGGGCGGCGGCGGTGGAGGTCACGGGCGCCGCCGGCG
>JAOPZP010000589.1 GCA_025964055.1 Conexibacter sp. | reverse complement strand
GATCGCGGCGTCGGCCAGGGGCACCTCGGGCTCTGCGGGCCCGTGGCCGGAGCTTTCCATGGCGCGGGGTCTACCAGAGGGCCCGGCGCCACGGCCTCATGGTGGACGTCCGGACGGTCTCGGCGGACCCGCGGGAGGACTCCGCGGGGCACCGTCGTGTTGAGCCTGGATGAAGGGTCGTGCCGGTTGTCAGCGAACCACGAGGGCCGCCCGACTACCCTGACGTGCGAAACGATGGCCCATCTCTTCATCTGTCCCAACTGCGGCAACCGAACCACCGAATCCGAGCGCAACGCCGGCTTCCGCCGTCAGGCGCGAGGCTGCGCGAAGTGCGGCTTCGGGTTCCTCTTCGAGCTGCTCGACGACTACTACCCCGCACCCGATGCGGCGTTCTTCGCCTGCGACCAGCATGGCAACGTGATCGCCTGCGGCCGCGGGTCCTTCGAGCTCACCGGCCTCGACGACCAGAAGGTCATCGGCCGCCCGGTGGGCGACGTGCTCGGCCTGCGCTTCGGCGACGGCGACGATCCCGTCGGCACCGTCCTGGAGTGGGGCGTGCGCAAGCTGCGCCAGCCGGTGGAGGTCAACGCGGAGGGCGATCTGCCGGCCCGCGCGACCGCGGACCTCTTCCCCGCGTACGATGACGACGGGGGAATGCTGCTCATCTTGACGCCGGACAAGTAGTCCGTTCACGTCGCCCCTGTCCCGAGCCGTTACCCTGCCGACGCCCGCATGACCGATCGCCGCCGAAATCTCATCATCCTCAGCCTCGTCGGGGTGCTGCTGGTCGCCTCCCTGGCGGTCATCATCCCGGGATCGCCGCTGTCCAAGCAGACGCGTCAGGGGCTGGACCTCAAGGGCGGGGTGTCGCTCGTCTACCAGGCGAAGCCGACGCGCTTCTCCAAGGTCACGTCGGACTCGATCAACCGCACGATGGACATCATGCGGCAGCGCGTCGACAACCTCGGCGTCGCGGAGCCCGAGATCCAGCGGTCGGGCAGCGACCAGATCGACGTCTCGCTCCCGGACGTCAAGAACGCCGACCAGGCCCAGCAGCAGGTCGGCACCACGGCGCAGCTGCTCTTCTACGACTGGGAGAAGAGCGTCCTCGGGCCGGACGGCAAGTCGCATCCGCTCGACGCGGCGGTCACCGGCGGCCAGGGCGCCGGCCAGCCCGGCAGCGGCACGCAGACCTACTACGAGGCGGTCACGCGCGCCTCGAAGTTCCCGCCGACCAACGAGCCCAACGACACGACCAACGGCCTGGTCTACGGCGTCGACGACAAGGCCAAGACGGTCCTGTGCGGTCCGCAGGAGACCGTCGCCGACACGCGCGCGGCCTGCCAGACCGAGGGCAAGAAGCCCACGCGCTTCGTCACGGTCCCGCGCGGCTACATCATCGTCCGCGCCGAGGCCGACGACAGCAACAAGGCCGCCCAGGCCTCCGCCAGCGACGCCTATTACATCCTCAAGGACGACCCGGCGCTGCTCGGCACCGACATCAAGAACCCCGAGCAGAACACCGACAGCGGCGCCGGCGGCACCGGCCAGCCGAACGTCACCTTCGACTTCACCAGCGCCGGTCGCAAGAAGTGGGCCGCGGTCACGCGCGTCATCGCGCAGCGCGGCTCCGACCAGCTGCTGCCGGGCATCGACGCGCGGACGGTCGCCAACCACTTCGCGATCGTCCTCGACAACAAGCTGATCTCGGTCCCGTACATCGATCCGCGCCAGAACCCGGACGGCATCGACGGCGCCAACGGCTCGGAGATCTCCGGCGGCTTCACGATCAAGTCGGCCCAGCGGCTGGCCAACCTGATCAAGACCGGCGCCCTGCCGATCAAGCTCGAGCTCATCTCCCAGTCGCAGGTCTCGGCGACGCTCGGCCAGCAGGCGCTGCACCAGGGCCTGATCGCGGGCATCGTCGGCTTCGCGATCGTCGCGCTCTTCCTGCTCGCCTTCTACCGCATCCTCGGCGTCATCGCGGTCCTGGCGCTGTTCGTCTACGCGATCTACTTCTTCGCGCTGATCAAGCTCATCCCGATCACGATGACCCTGCCGGGCATCGCGGGGCTGATCCTCACCATCGGCGTGGCCGCAGACGCGAACATCGTGATCTTCGAACGCGTGAAGGAGGAGATCCGCGCGGGCCGATCCGTGCCCGCGGGCATCGCGCAGGGCTACAAGAAGGGGATCGCGGCGATCATCGACGCGAACGTCGTGACCTTCATGGTCGCGTTCATCCTGTTCGTGCTCGCGACCGCCGGCGTCAAGGGCTTCGCCTTCACCCTGGGCATCGGCACGCTGACCTCGCTGTTCACCGCCGTCCTCGCCACCCAGGCGGTGCTCCACACGATGCAGCGCTCGCGCTGGATCACGCACCCGGCGGCGCTCGGCGCGGGCGAGCGCAAGCGGCGCTGGACCCAGGACTTCATGGGGGCGTCGAAGTGGTTCTTCTCGATCTCCGGCGTGATCCTGCTGATCGGCGCGCTGGCCATCGGCGGCAAGGGCATCAACTTCGGCATCGACTTCGAGTCGGGCACCCGCGCGAAGGTCGCCTTCGTGCAGCAGACACCGAGCGAGCGCCAGGTCGGCGACGCCCTGCGCTCGGCCGGCTTCAACAACCCATCCGTCCAAAAGGTCAAGGGCGACAAGTCGCTCGGCGCCAACGGCCTGCAGATCTCGCTCAGCGAGACCGGCAAGAAGGCCTCCACGGTCCAGAACGTCCTGACGTCGAAGTTCGGGGCGACGCGCGCCTACCAGGCCGACTCGATCGGGCCGACGTTCGGCAAGACGGTCGCGTCCTCGGCGATCAAGGCGATCATCGCGTCGCTGCTGGTCATCAGCCTCTACATCGCGCTGCGGTTCGAGTGGAAGTTCGCCGTGCCGGTGCTGATCGCGCTGATGCACGACCTGCTGATCACCGCCGGCGTGTACTCCCTCACCGGCCGGGAGGTGACGACGTCGACGGTCGCGGCGCTGCTGACCATCCTCGGTTACTCGCTGTACGACACCATCATCGTCTTCGACCGCATCCGGGAGAACATCCCGCGCATGCCGCGCGCGGCGTTCACGCAGATCGTCAACCGCTCGATGAGCGAGGTGCTGACGCGGTCGCTGGCGACCTCGTTCTGCACCCTGCTCCCGATCCTCGCGCTGCTGTTCTTCGGCGGTGCCACGCTCAAGGACTTCGCGTTCGCGCTGCTCATCGGCGTCGTCTCGGGTGCCTACTCGTCGGTCTTCATCGCCTCGCCGGTGCTCGCGCACTGGAAGGAGCGCGAGGAGGTCTACCGCCGCCGGCGCGTCCGCATCGCCCAGGAGAGCGGTGGCTCGGTGCCGGCGTACGCGACGGCCGGCCACGCCGTCACGGTCGACCCCAAGGGCCCGCAGCGCCCGTCGCGGCGCATCACGTCGCCCGAGGATCCCGAGCGCGGCGTCTCCAAGCGCGAGTTCGACGACCTCGTCGCCGACATCGCCCACGAGACGGCGCCGTCCTCGGTGGCGTCGAAGGTCCGTGAGAAGGACCGCGCGCCCGAGCCGAAGCCCAAGCAGCCCGAACCCGACCCCAACGCGGATGCCGCGCCGGAGGACCTGGTGCTCAAGGACAAGGGCGACAAGAAGCCCAAGCGCCCGCGCAACAAGCGTCACGGGAGGCCGCGCTGATGGCCATGTTCGCGTGGATCATGATGGGCATCGCCCTCTGGCACTTCGCCATCTGGATCCCGGACCGGTTCTGGGGCGGGATCGTCGGGGCGTTCCTCGGGGCGCTCTTCGGGGCGGCCATCTTCGGCCTGCTGGTCAACGGCTTCACCATCCCCGGCCAGCACGACACGCACATCTTCCAGGCGATCGAGGCCGCTCCCGGCGCGATCATCGGGATGGTCCTCGTGTACTTCGAGGGCGTGCGGCGCGGCGTCCCGGCGCTCGAGCTCTAGCGCCGCACGACGGCGTCCATGGGGCCACCGGTGGGCGCCGTTCCCTGCACGTTGCGGGAAGGCTCCACCGTTCCGTCGGGTCGCGCTGCCACTGTGGGGCGGTGCTCACGCCGCGTCTCGACGTCCCGCCGTGCGACAGCGCCCGCGCGCTGGCGCTCGCGCGCGACCTCGCGACGAGCTTCCCGGTCGCCCAGGTGCTCGTGCGCCGCGGGATCGGCGACGTCGACGAGGCCCGTGCCTGGCTGGCCGCCGACGACGAGCATCCGGCCTCGGCCTTCCGCGACCTCGACGTGGCGATCGGCGTGCTGCTGCGCCACGCGACGGCCGGCACCCGGATCACCGTGCACGGCGACTACGACGTCGACGGCGTGGTGTCGACCGCGATCCTCGTGCGCACGCTGCGCGCGGTGGGCGCCGACGTCGACTGGTACCTGCCGTCGCGCAGCGAGGACGGCTACGGCCTGTCGGCGGCGACCGTGGAGAAGCTCGCCGCCCGCGGCACCCGCCTGCTGGTCACCGCCGACTGCGGGATCACGTCGGTCGACGAGGTCGCGCTCGCGACGTCGCTGGGCCTCGACGTCGTCGTCACCGACCACCACAGCCCGCGCGCCGACGGGTCGCTGCCCGCCGCGCCGATCGTGCACCCGGCCGTCTGCGGCTACCCGTGCCCCGACCTCTGCGCCGGCGGCGTCGCGCACAAGGTGGCCGGCGCGCTGCTGGAGGCCGCCGGGCACGACGCGGCGATCGCGCTGGCCGACCTCGACCTCGTCGCGCTGGCCACCGTCGCGGACTGCGTGCCGCTGAAGGGCGAGAACCGCCGGCTGGTGCGCTCGGGCCTGCAGGCCATGGGGCGCACGGAGAAGGTCGGCCTGCGCGCGCTGATGCGCGTCGCGCGGGTGGACCCGACGCGGGTCGACGCCCGCGCGCTCGGCTTCGGGCTCGCCCCGCGCCTGAACGCCGCGGGGCGCCTGCACCGCGCCGACGCGGCGCTGGAGCTGCTGCTGACCCACGACGAGGCGCGCGCCGACGAGATCGCCCAGGAGCTCGACCGGGCCAACGCCGACCGGCGCTTCGTCGAGCAGCGCATCCTCTTCGAGGCCGAGGCGCAGGTCGCCGAGCTCGGCGATCAGCCGGCCTACGTGCTGTGGGCCGACGGCTGGCACCAGGGCGTCATCGGGATCGTCGCGTCGCGGATCGCCGAGCGGACGCACCGGCCGACCGTGCTCGTCGCGCTGCGCGAGGGCGCCGACGAGGGCACCGGCTCGGGCCGGTCGATCCCGGCGTTCGACCTCCTCGGCGGCCTCGACGCCTCCGCCGCCCACCTCCTGCGCCACGGCGGCCATCGCGCCGCCGCAGGCTGCACGATCCGCCGCTCGGAGCTGCCGGCCTTCCGCGCGGCGTTCGCCGCCCACGCCGCGGCGGTCCTGACGCCCGAGGACCTCGTGCCGTTGGAGCGCGTCGACGCCGTGGTCTCCGGCGACGAGCTGGGCCAGCGCCTGGCCGAGGAGCTCGGCCGCCTGGCCCCGTTCGGGATCGGCAACCCGGCGGTGTCGCTGCTCGTGCCCGCGGCGCGGCTGGTCGACCCGCATCCGATGAGCGACGGCAAGCACGTGCGCTTCACCGTCGAAGCGGGGGGCGTGCGGGCGCGCGCGGTCGCCTTCGGCCTCGGCGCGCTGCCCGAGGGCGCCGCCGAGGGCCGCCTGAACGCGACCTTCACGCTGGAGCTCAACGAGTGGCAGGGCGCGGTCGAGCCGCGGCTGGTCCTGCGCCGGCTGCTGGCCGCCGACGCCGAGGCGCCGGTGCTGGTCGGCGAGCCCGCGCCCGGGACCGCCGCCTGGCACGACGAGTTGCTCGCCGGCGCCGCGCCGGCCCGCGTGCTGGCGGGCGTCGGCGGGGGCGACGACGGCGTTCGCGCGGTGTCGGCGGTCGGTGCGCCGCCGATCGCCTCCGGGGCGACGCTCACGTCGCTGCCCGCCCGTGCCCGCGGGCAGGCCGCCGGGCGCCGCGCCGTCCGCGACCGCCGCAACACCGGCCTGGCCGGCACGATCGCCGCGCTGGTCTACACGGGCGAGCCGGTGCTGGTCGTCTGCGCCGACGCGACCGTCCGCCTGCGGCAGCTGACCGGCCGGCTCGGCGGCTACGCGCTGTGCAGCTGGGACGCGCTGGCGCGCGACCCGGCGCTCGCCGATCCCTACACCCATCTCGTCGCCATGGACCCGCCGCTGCATCCCGACCACGAGGCGCTGCTGCTCGGCGGCGCCCCGGACCAGTTGGCCCATATGGCGTGGGGTGACCCTGAGCTACGCTTTGGGAGGGATGTCCTGGACCGAGACCTCGCGTTGCGCCCCAGCCTCGTGGCCGCCTACCGCGCCCTGCGCGACGGTGGGACGCTCGACGCCGCGCTCGCCGGACGCCCGCTGGCGCCTGCTGCCCGGCTCCTGGCGGTCCTCACCGAGCTCGGGCTGGTCGAGCTCGACGACCGCGGCGACGTCACCGTCCCGCCGTCGGTCCCGACCGACCTCGAGCGCTCCCCGGCCTTCCGCGCCGCGGCGCAGCGCCACGCGGAGGGACTGGCATGGCTGACCAGCGCGAGCGCGACGAGCTCACGAGCGGCGTGACCGGCGGGGTGCCCGCCGGCGACGGCGAACGCATCCCGGTGGACCTCGTGACCCACCCGCCGCAGAGCGCGGTCGACCGCGCCGAGCTCACCGCGTACGAGCGGCGGCTGCTCAGCGACCTGTTCGCCATCGTCGAGGAGCACGCCGACGAGGCGGCGCTCCCGATCGACCGCGGACGGGTCGAGGAGGCGTTCGTCTTCGCGTGCGAGCACCACGCCGACCAGCGGCGCAAGTCGGGCGAGGACTTCATCGTCCACCCGGCCGCCGTGGCCAAGATCTGCGCCGGCATGCGCCTGGACACCGAGACGCTGGTGGCCGCGCTCCTGCACGACACCGTCGAGGACACCTCGGCGTCGCTGGAGGAGGTGCAGGAGCTCTTCGGCGAGGAGGTCTCCGCGCTGGTCGACGGCGTGACCAAGCTCACCGGGATCACCTTCACCTCGCGCGACGAGGCGCAGGCCGAGAACTACCGCAAGATGATGGTCGCGATGGCCTCCGACATCCGGGTCATCCTGATCAAGCTCGCCGACCGCCTGCACAACATGCGGACGATCGACGCGATGCCCAAGCAGAAGCAGATCGAGAAGGCCAAGGAGACCCTCGAGATCTACGCGCCGATCGCCCACCGGCTCGGCATCCACGCGATCAAGTGGGAGCTCGAGGATCTGGCGTTCGCGGCGCTGCACCCGCGCAAGTACCAGGAGATCAAGGGCCTGGTCAACCAGCAGCGGGAGGAGCGCGAGGACTACGTCAAGGGCGCCGGCGACGAGCTGTCGCGCGAGCTCGAGGCCCTGGGCATCGCGGCGCGCATCTCCGGGCGCGCCAAGCACTTCTACTCCATCTACTCCAAGATGACCAAGAAGGGCCGCGAGTTCAACGAGATCTACGACTTGACCGCCATGCGCGTGGTCGTCGACTCGGTGAAGGACTGCTACGGCGCCGTCGGGGTCATCCACTCGCTGTGGAAGCCGCTGCCCGGCCGCTTCAAGGACTTCGTCGCGATGCCGAAGTTCAACATGTACCAGTCGCTGCACACGACGGTCATCGGGCCGGAGGGGCTGCCGCTGGAGATCCAGATCCGCACGCGCGACATGCACGACATGGCCGAGTTCGGCGTGGCCGCGCACTGGATGTACAAGCAGGACCCCAAGAAGAAGGGCGCCGAGGGCGGCCCGGGGACCGACGACAAGCTCAAGTGGCTGCGGTCGATGCTCGACTGGCAGCAGGAGCTCCATGACCCCAAGGAGTTCATGGAGACGCTCCGCGTCGACCTGTTCGACGAGGAGGTCTTCGTCTTCACCCCGAAGGGCGAGGTGAAGTCGATGCAGTCCGGCGCGACGCCGCTGGACTTCGCCTACGAGGTCCACACCGAGGTCGGCCACCGCTGCGTCGGGGCCAAGGTCAACGGCAAGATCGTGCCGCTGAACTACCAGCTGGCCTCCGGCGACATCGTCGAGATCCTGACCTCCAAGCGCGACAGGGGACCGTCGCGCGACTGGCTCGCGCTGGTCAAGACGACCCGCGCCCGCAACAAGATCAAGCAGTTCTTCAAGGCCGAGTCGCGCGACGACACCGAGCACACCGGTCGCGAGCTGCTGCAGGAGCACCTCAAGAAGCAGGGCCTGCCGCCGCAGAAGATCGTCAGCTCGCCGCTGCTGGCCGACGTCATCCGCGAGATGGGCTTCCGCAAGGCCGACGACTTCTACATCGCGCTGGGCGG
>JAOPZP010000152.1 GCA_025964055.1 Conexibacter sp. | reverse complement strand
CCGACGACCTGGCCGGACTCGGCGTCGACCTCGAACGGCGGCAGCTGGCGCAGCGCGATCCCGCCGCCGAGCGACTCTGCCTCGAGCTCGATCGCGTGGGGCAGGTGCAGGATGCTGTCGCCGACTCGCACCTCGACGGGCGCGAGGCGGCCGACGTCGACCAGCGCCGGGGAGCTGTCGGGCAGGTCCACGACGACCGCGACGCGCAGGGCGCCGGACCGATGGAGCACGTCCCGCAGCGTCTCGACGACCGCGTCCAGCGGTCCGACCGAGGCGACGAGGTCGATCTGTTCGTCGGCGTCGTCCATGGCCTTCAGGATGCCACGCGCCGTCCGGCCGGCGAGGCTTGACCCCGGCGCCGCCACCTGTGAGAGGATCCGGCCCGAGGCCAGGGGCATGGAACGCCTGCACACAGACGCCGCACCGCCGACGGTCGCGCCCCAAGCGATCGGCCACCTGACGCGCCTGTTCGCGATGTCGCCGGACCTGCTGGCGGCCGCCGGCTTCGACGGGCTGCTCAAGCACTTCAACGACGCCTGGGAGCATCAGCTGGGCTGGTCGCGGGAGGAGCTCGAGACCCGCCCGTACTTGGAGATCGTCCATCCCGAGGACCGCGCCGACACCGAGCGGGAGATCGCCAGGCTGGCGGCGGGGGAGACGGTCACCGAGTACGTGTGCCGCGTGCTCTGCGCCGACGGGTCGTTGCGCTGGATGGCGTGGAGCGGCGGGCCGGGCGACGAAGCCTTCTACATCGTCGGGCGCGACGTCAGCGACCGGCTGGCGATGGAGCACGAGCTGGCGCAGCGCGCCGAGCGGCTGCAGGACACGAACGCCGAGCTGCAGGACTTCGCCTACACCGCCTCGCACGACCTGTCGGAGCCGCTGCGGATGGTCGCGAGCTTCCTGTCGCTGCTGGACCGGCGCAGCGCCGAGCAGCTCGACGAGGCCGGGCGCGACTACCTGCGCCAGGCGCTGGACGGCGCCGGGCGGATGAGACACCTCATCGACGACCTCCTGCTCTACTCGCGCGTCGCCAACGAGGAGCCGCGCCGCGAGCAGGTCGACCTCAACGCGCTCGTCGCCGAGGTGCTGCAGGTGCTTGGGCCCTCGATCGCGGCCGAGCGGGCGACGATCGACGTCGGCCGGCTGCCCACGCTGGAGGCCGAACCGGTGCAGCTCGCCCAGCTGCTGCAGAACCTGATCGGCAACGCGGTGAAGTTCCACGGCGCCGACCGGCCGCCGACGGTGCGCGTGACCGCGCGGCGCACGATCGGCGGCGGCGTGCTGACCGTCGCCGACGACGGCATCGGGATCGCCGACGCGGACCAGGAGCGGATCTTCGCGATGTTCACGCGCCTGCACGGCCACGATCGCTTCGCGGGCACCGGCATCGGGCTGGCGATCTGCCGCCGCATCGCCGAGCGCCACGGCGGCCGGATCTACGTCGAGTCCTCGGTCGGGCGGGGCAGCGCGTTCCACGTGCTGTTGCCCGACGCGCCGGCGGTGCCGGGCACGCCGCGGCAGGTCTAGGCGCGCGCGCCGCGCGCCGTGTCGCTCATCCCGCGTCGAACCGCGCCCGCTCCAGCCGCATCCGCGTCCGCTCGGTCCACGGCTCGCCGATCTTCGCCAGCGCGGCCGATGCGGCGTCGACGTCGTACTCGACGCGGTGCAGCGCGATCGTGTCGGCGTCCTCGTCGAGGGTCGCGTAGGCGGCGCGCACGTCGCCGTCCCACGGCAGGCCGACGCTCCCCGGGTTGACCAGCTCGATGCCCGAGGCCGAGCTGCGCTGGAACTGCACGTGCGTGTGGCCGAAGACGACGCGCTGCTGCGCCACGCCGGCCAGGAGCTGGTCGTCGCCCTCGGGATCGGGCTCGCGCCCGAACGGCTCGATGTCGGAGGCCGGGGAGGCGTGGCAGAACAGCGTGTCGCCGAGCACGAGCGCGGGCGGGAGCGCCGCCAGCTCGGCCACCAGCCCGTCGCCGAGGTGGCTGCGCACCCAGGCGTTCGCGCTCTGCAGGACCGCGTCGTCGGGCACCGCGCCGGGCTCGGCCTGCCAGCGCTCCCAGTTGCCGCGGATCCACGTGGTCTCGGCCAGCCCGCGCAGGATCGTCACGCAGGCGACCGGCCACGCGCCGAACGCCGAGTAGTCGCCGCCGAGCACGAAGCGCTCGGCGCCCTGCTCCCGCGCGTGGCCCAGGACCGCCTCCAGCGCGGGGCGGTTGCCGTGGACGTCGTACAGGATCGCGAGCATCATTCGCGATGATGCCCGCGATGGAGCTTCGCGGACCACAGATCACGCTGCGCCTGCCCGACCCCGGCGACGCGTCCGCGCTCTTCGCGCTGGCCCGCGATCCCGAGGTGACGCGCTGGTTCTCGTGGGGGCCGTACGCGAGCGTCGAGGAGCCGCAGCGCTGGATCGCCGAGCAGGAGGCCAAGCGCGAGGCCGGCGAGCAACTGGACTTCGTCATCCACCATCGTGAGCACGGCCCGGTCGGCATCACGGGGCTGGCCGAGCTCAGCCGGCGCGACCGCCGCGCGATGGTCGGGACCTGGCTCGGGCGCGACCAGTGGGGCACGGGCGCCAACGCGGAGTCCAAGGCGCTGGTCGCCCACCTCGCCTTCGCCGTCTGCGGGCTCGAGCGGCTCGGCGCCTACTCCAACCCCGACAACGCGCGCTCCACCCGCGCGCTGGAGCGCGTCGGCTTCACCCACGAGGGCACGCTGCGCGGCTGGCACCGGCACGGCGCCCTCCAGCTCGACGTCCACGTCTTCGGCCTGCTGCGCACCGACTGGCCGGCGAGCCCGCTGCACGACGTGCCGGTCACGGCCATCGGAACGCCGCCGGCGCCGTGGCTGCCCGGCGAGCCGGCCCCGACCTTCTGAGGTCAGTCCGTGCGGCGCGCGTCCCAGCGGAAGCCGCGGATCGCGAAGAAGATCCCGACGGCGGCCCAGATCGCGATGACGACCAGGCCCGACCAGTTGTCCTGCAGCGAGCGGCCCGAGACCAGCGCGCCCGAGAGCCCGTCGATGACGTGCGTCAGCGGCAGCGCCTGGGCGATGTCGCGCAGGAACTGCGGCGCGTTGCCGACGTCGTAGAAGACGCCGGAGATGAAGATCACCGGCAGGAACACGATGTTGACGTAGGCGGGCGCCGCGTCGAAGTTGGGGATCACGTGCGACCACGCGACGCCCAGCGCGGCGAGGCACGTCACGCCGGCGCCGAGGTAGACCATCAACTCGATCCAGTCCTTGGGCCAGTCGATGTTGAAGAAGAGCTTCCCGGCCAGCACGACGATCGTCAGCTGGATGCACGCGTTGGCCACGGCGTTGCCGAAGACGCCGAGCAGGTAGGAGCCCTCGGGCAGCGGCGTGCCGCGGATGCGCTTCAGCACGCCCTGCTCGCGCAGGAAAGTGAGGTTCATCGCCAGCGCGCTGAACGTGGTCGACATGATGGACATGCCCGCGATGCCGGGCACGATCACGTTGAGGTCCTTCTGGTTGCCGCTGAAGATCGCGCCGAAGAGCGCCAGGAACAGCAGCGGCAGCAGGAAGTTGAAGAAGGCCGCGCTCGGGTTGCGCCAGAACATCCGACGCTCGAGGCGGAATTGGTACCACGCAAGTGTCAGGGACTCAGGCATTGGCGGGCTCCTCGCTGGTCGGCTCGGCGGTGAGCTCGAGGTAGACGTCCTCCAGCGACGGGCGGGTGACCGACAGGTCGCGCAGCCCCTCGCCGCGGGCCAGCGCCGCGGACGTCAGCTGGTGCAGCAGCGCGGTGGGATCCTCGGTCTCGCGCGTCTCGAGCCGGCCGGTGTCGGGCGAGCGCCACGTGACGCGATAGCGCGACGACGACGCGCCGAGCTCGGCGGGCGGGCCCTCCGCGACGATCCGCCCCTCCTTGATGATCGCCACGCGATCGCACAGCGCCTGGGCCTCGTCGAGGTAGTGCGTGGTGAGCAGGACGGTCTTGCCGAGGTCCTGGAGCGAGCGGATCACGTCCCAGGCCGCGCGCCGCGCCGCCGGGTCGAAGCCGGTGGTCGGCTCGTCGAGGAAGATGAGCTCGGGGTCGCCGACCAGCGCGAGGCCGAAGTCGAGGCGGCGCATCTGGCCGCCCGAGAGCGTCCGGGCGAGCGCGTCGGCCTTCTCGTCCAGGCCGGCGAGCGTCAGCACCTCCTGCACGTCGCGCGCCTGCGGGTAGAAGCGCGCCCAATGGGTCAGCGCCTCGCGCACCGTGATGTGCCGGTACATCCCCGTGGACTGCAGGACGATGCCGATGCGCCGGCGCAGGTCGCGCGGCCGCCGCTCGGGGTCGTGGCCGAGCACGGAGACGATGCCGCCGTCGCGGCGGCGGTAGCCCTCGAGGATCTCCACCGTGCTGGTCTTGCCGGCGCCGTTGGGCCCCAGCAGGCCGAAGACCTCGCCGGGCGCGACGTCGAAGTCGATGCCCTGCACCGCCGCGAAGCTCCCGTAGGACTTGCGCAGATCGCGCACGAGGATCGCGGGGGCGGCGGCGGACACCCTTCCATTCAAGCAGTGAAGACGTGAAAGGATCCGTCACCCTGACGTGCGCTGTGCCTGCATCGACATCGGCTCGAACACCACACGGCTGCTCGTCGCCGAGCCGGACCCGTCGCGTCCGGGCGTCCTGGTGGAGGTGGCGGCGCATCGCGCGTTCGTCCGGCTGACCGCTGCCGAGCGCCGCAACGGCCTCCCGCCCGACAAGGTGCAGGCGATCGCCGAGGCCGTGGCCGAGCAGGCGCTCGTGGCCCGCGCCAGCGGCATCGACGGCCTCCGGGTCGTCGCGACCGCGGCGTTGCGCGCCGCCCCCGGGCGCGACGCCCTGCTCGCCCATCTGAGCGCCGCGGCCGGCGTGGACGTCGAGGTGCTCACCGGCGAGGACGAGGCGCGACTGGCCTTCGCCGGGGCGACCGCGCCGCTGGCCGGGACCGCCCAGACCGTGGTGGTCGCCGACGTCGGCGGCGGGTCCACGGAGCTGGCGGCCGGCACGCCCGGCGAGCCGCCGGTCTGGTGGGCGTCGCTGCCGATCGGCTCCGGCGCGCTCGCCGACGCGTACCTGCGCGGCGACCCGCCCGGCGCCGAGGAGCTGGCCG
>JAOPZP010000511.1 GCA_025964055.1 Conexibacter sp. | reverse complement strand
GAGGGCCGGCGCCGATCGGGTCGGCGGCCCGGGCGCCGTCGCGCCGTCGGCGACTCCCGGCGACGCCCCGGCGGCGGGTCGTCGACGTCCTGGCCGGCCTGGCCGGCATCGGGCTCGGCGCGGTGATCGCCCTCGGCGTGTCCGCCGAGTCGTCGGGGTCGCTGAGCGCGACGGGCGGTCCGATGACGGCGGCGGGGCGCGTCACGGGCCTCGTGGCGATGTACGCCATGGTGGTCGTCGTGCTGCTCGTGGCCCGGATCCCGGCGCTGGAGCGGGCCGTCGGCATGGATCGCCTCGTCGGCTGGCACCGCAAGCTCGGGCCGTGGCCGCTGTACCTCATCGCCGCTCACGGCGCACTGATCACCATCGGCTACGCGCAGGCCGCGCACGACGGGGTGCTGCACCAGCTCGGGCAGCTGCTGTGGACGTACCCGGGGATCCTCGCGGCGACGGTCGGCTCCGTGCTGCTGATCGCGGCCGGCGTCACGTCCTACAAGAAGGCGCGGCGCCGGATGGCCTACGAGACGTGGTGGTCGGTGCACCTCTACACCTACCTGGCGCTGTTCCTGTCGTTCTCGCACCAGATCGGCACGGGGGCGTCGTTCGTCGGCCATCCGGTCGCGACGCTGTTCTGGAAGACGCTGTTCTGGGGCACCGCTGCCGTCGTCGTGGCCTGCCGCATCGGCCTGCCCGCCTGGCGGTCGCTCCGTCACCAGGTCAAGGTCGTCGCGGTCACGCCCGCCGGACCGGGCATGGTGTCCGTGTTGCTCGAAGGCCGCCGGCTCGACCGGCTCCCGATCGCGGGCGGGCAGTTCCTCCAGTGGCGCTTCCTCAAGCGGGGGATGTGGTGGCAGGCGCACCCCTACTCGCTCTCGGCGGCGCCGGACCGCCGCCACCTGCGGATCACCGTCAAGGCGCTCGGGGACCACAGCGCGGCGCTCGACTCCATCGACGTGGGGACCCGGGTGGCGATCGAGGGGCCCTATGGCGCGTTCACGACCGACCAGCGGACGTCCGACAAGGTGCTGCTCGTCGGCGCCGGCGTGGGCACGACGCCGATCCGAGCGGTGCTCCAGGAGCTGCCGCAGGAGGCAGACGTGGTGGCGGTGCTGCGGGGATCGACGGCCGCCGACCTGGCGCTGCGCGACGAGATCGTCGAGGACGTGCGATGGCGACGGGGCCGGGTCCACGAGCTCCTCGGCCCGCGGGCCGGCATCGACCTCTCGGCCTCCGGCCTCCTGCGCCTCGCGCCGGATCTGGCGGAGCGCGACGTCTTCATCTGCGGACCCGACGGCTTCACCCGCCGCGTCGTCGCCGCCGCCCGGGACGCGGGCGTCCCGAAGGAGCAGATCCACCACGAGACCTTCGAGTTCTGAGGAGCGCTGCGTATGAAGCGAGCACCGATCGTCCTGTCTGCCACCGTCGCCGGCCTCGCCGTGACGCTGGGCTTCCATGCCCATGCGCCGGCCGCGCCGCCGCCGACGACCACGGCGCAGGCCAGCGCGCCGAGCTCGTCGGGGTCGTCGGGGTCGTCGGGATCGTCGGGCTCCGGCGCGACGCCGGCCGCCGCCGCCTCGTCCTCGACGAGGACCGTCACGAGCGACGTGGCCTCCAACCAGTACGGCAACGTGCAGCTCAAGGTCACCGTCTCCAACGGCAAGGTCACCAAGATCGAGGCGCTGCAGGTTCCCCAGAACGACCGCAAGTCCGCCGAGATCAACGCCTACGCCGAGCCGGCGCTGCAGGCGAGCGCCCTGCAGGCGCAGAGCGCCAACATCGACACCGTGAGCGGCGCCACGTACACGAGCGACAGCTACAAGACGGCGCTGCAGTCGGCGCTCGACAAGGCGGGGCTGTCAACGGCGAGCGCGGGCGCGTCGTAGGGTCTGAACGGAGGTCTACGGGATCGGGAGCCGGGCGGAGACCACGGTGCCGTGCCCCGGAGGGCTGTCGATGCGCAGCTCGCCGCTCAGCGCGGCCGCGCGGTCGCGGAGCCCGAGCAGACCCGAGCCGCCGTCGCTGCGCGCGCCCCCGATGCCGTCGTCGCGGACTTCCAGCTGCAGCACGCCGCCGTCGATGACCGCGGCGACCTGCGCGCTTGCGGCGCGGGCGTGCCGGACGGTGTTGGTCAGCGCCTCGGCGACGATGAGGTACGCGGTCGCCTCCAGCGCCGTCGGCAGTCGCTGGGCGGTCACCTCCACCGACACCGGCAGGCGCACGCGGGAGACCAGCGCAGCGATGCCGGCGCGCAGCCCGCCGTCGCTGAGCGCGCCCGGCAGCGCCCCGTGCGCCAACTCGCGCAGCTCGCTGGTGGCGCCCTGGGCGTTCGCCAGCGCCTCGTCGACCAGTTCGACCGCCGGGCCGGTCGCGTCGCCGAGCGCCTGCCGGGCCAGCTTGAGCGCGATGACCGTGCTCACCAGGCGCGCCTGCGCGCCGTCGTGCAGGTCGCGCTGGATGCGGCGGCGCGCCTCGTCGCCGGCGGCGATCGCGCGGGCCCGCGAGGCGGCGAGCTCCTCCCGGCTCTCGGCATTGGCGATCACGACGCCGACGAGCTCGGTGAAGTTCCCCATGCGCTCCTCGACGTCGGCGGGGAGGTGCTCGTGCCGCGTCGAGGCAAGCATGGCGCCCCACAGCCGGCCCTCCACGGTGATCGGGCTCGCGACCGCCGAGCGGGTGCTCGTCCGGCGCAGATGGCGGGCGATCGGCCCGGACGCGCCGCGGTCGTCGTGGTCGTCCGCGCGAGCAGACCGGCCGGTGCGAAACACCGCCGTGATGATCAGGTCGTCGGCGAGGTCGAGGCGCATCCCGACCACCCCGAGCCGGCGCACCCATTGCCCCATCCCGGCGACGACCGTCGCGCTGCGGTCGGGGCCGAAGCGGACGACCACGACGTCGTCGGCGCCGAGCAGCGGCCCGACCTCGTCGGCCACCGCGGTGAACACCTCGGCCGGGGACGCACCGCGCGCGGCCGCCGCCGCCAGGCGCCGCAGCGCGGCCTGCTCGTCGGCCAGCAGGCGCAGCTCGTCGTCCGGATGTCGGGATGGCCCGCGCGCGCCGCGAAGCTCGCGCACGACGAAGGCCTCGCCCTGCCCGACCGGCTCCGCCACCGCCCGCTCCCCGGATGGGAGGACGATCTCGCCTCCGCCGAGCGGCAGCTCCAGCCGCGTCCCGCGCAACCAGCTCCTCGCGTCGTCGGCGACGACGCGTCCGGTGGGCCCCACGAGCGCGCGGCGCTCCCAGCCGCCCGTGATGCTCGGTCCATGTCGGGCGCGCAGCCGGTCGTCGCGCTCCTGCAGGCGCTGGCGAAGGTAGCCCTCGACGGCTCGGGCGGTCGTCATCGCGACCACCAGGCTGTGCGGATGGACGTCCTTCTCGAGGCCGGTCAGGTCGATGACGCCGAGCAGCTCGCCGGTCAGGGGATCGTGGACGGGGGCGGCCGCGCAGGTCCAGGCCTGGACCGGTTCGACGAAGTGCTCGGCGGCGAAGATCTGCACGGCGTGATCCGCCGCCAGCGCCGTGCCGACGGCGTTGGTCCCCGCGCCGGTCTCGCTCCAGAGCGCGCCTTCGGTGAAGTTCATGGAGTCGGCGGCACGGGAGCGAACCCGGGCGTCGCCTTCGAGCTCGAGCAGCACTCCCGCCGCGTCGCTGATGGCGATCAGGTGCCCTGACTGCTCGGCGACGCTCGACAGACATTCGAGGATCAGCGGCGCCGCCTGCCGCAGCGGATGCACCTCCCAGCGCGCGGACGCCTCGCCACGATCGGCGGCCGCCGGGGCCAGCCTGCGGCCCTCCGGGTCGACTCCTGCGTCGAGCGAGCGTCGCCACGAGTCGGCGACCGGCGCACGCACCCCGCTCACCCGGTCCCCGCCGACGAACCGCTCCCATGCCCGCCGCAGGTCGCGCGCTTGGCGCGCCGGCGGCGTCGCCGCATCGATCGCCAGCCATGGATTGCCAGGCATCTCGTTCGCTCGCGCTCGCTCAGGCTTCGTGCCGGTGCAGTTCGTGCACGCGACCGAGCTCCGGCGGGCGCCGCGCGTCCTCGGACAGCCCGTCGAGGGAGGAGCGGCCGGCCGTCGTTTCACCGGTCCCGAACCAGTCGAGACGCGGCCCCAAGACCCAATAGCACTCCATGAGCACCCTCCAGGCTCCATCCGCGCACGGCCAGACCACGGCGCTCGTGCCCTCCTCCGGCTCGCCAACTCCACCAGCATGGAGGCGCAGCCGGCGGCCGGCGATACGTCCTCCAGCACCGGTGATCGGGCTGCGAGATCACCCCTTCAACGCCGCAGGCCCCGCCGGAGCAGCGCCGGAGCCGGTCTCAGGCGGCGTCAGCCACGAGGGCTGCGGTCCCGCTGCGCTTGCCCGGACGCTCCAGCAGCATGGGAGCCGCCGCCAGCGCGCCAACGGCCAGCAGGCCGGCGAAGATCAGCAGGCTCACCTTGGCCTGCAGCGATTGGG
>JAOPZP010000596.1 GCA_025964055.1 Conexibacter sp. | reverse complement strand
CGTCCCGATCGCCTCAACGCCTTCACCGAGCGGATGCTGCACGAGCTGGTCGACGCGATGGATCAGGCCGACGCGGACGACGACGTGCGCGCCGTGATCTTCACGGGCCGCGGCCGGGCGTTCTGCGCGGGCGCCGACCTCGGGGAGGGCGGCGCGACGTTCGCGGCCGAGGGCGACGCGTTCGAGGCCGAGCGCAACGCCGACGGCGGCGGCATCGTCACACAGCGGCTGTACCGCTCGACCAAGCCGCTGATCGCGGCGATCAACGGGCCGGCCGTGGGCGTCGGCGCGACGATGACGCTGCCGATGGACATCCGCATCGCCGCCGACACCGCGCGCTTCGGCTTCGTCTTCGCGCGTCGCGGAATCGTGCCCGAAGCCTGCTCGAGCTGGTTCCTGCCGCGCGTCGTCGGCATCAACCAGGCCACCGAGTGGGTGTTCTCGGGCCGCGTCTTCGACGCGCAGGAAGCGCTGCACGGCCGGCTGGTGCGCAGCCTGCACCCGGCCGAGGACCTGCTCGCCGTGGCACAGGGCATCGCCCGCGAAATCGCCGACAACACCTCGGCCGTCGCGATCGCGCTCGCCCGCACGATGCTCTGGCGGATGCTCGAGGAGCCCGACCCGGCCGCCGCGCACGCCATCGACTCGCGCGGGATCTTCGAGATGGGCCGCAGCGCCGACGCCCGCGAGGGCGTGACGTCGTTCGTCGAGAAGCGCCCGCCCGCGTTCGGCATGAAGGTCAGCAGCGACCTCCCCGACTACTTCCGCCGCTGGCAGTCCAGCGGCAGCGTGCAGGCCTTCCTCGACGCCGAGCGCGACGGCGCGGGCGGAGCGACCTAGCGGGCTTGTGGGTCTCGACAGCGGGCGGCGCGCGCACGCGCCGCCCGCCGCGAAGCCGGGACATAGCCTCGCGGGCCACTGTCCGATACGAAGTGGAGGCCCGACGTGGGACGCACTGGCCCGGGAACCTGGTCGATGAGCTGGACGCCGCCCGACTACACCGTCGACGAGAACGGCAAGGTGGCCGGCTACGTCAACGATCGCCAGCCCAACAACTGGGGCCGGTGGGGCGAGCTCGACGAGCGCGGCACGACCAACCTCATCACGCCCGAGATCATCCAGCAGGCGTCGTCGCTGATCCGCGAGGGCCGCATCATCAGCCTCGCCGTCCCGCTCGACGACACGGGTCCGGTCCACCCGTCGCGCCCGGCGGTCCAGCACTGGTACGGCTACAGCGGCGCCGACCTCATCGCCGGCAGCTCGCTCAACGACGCCTACCCCGGCTTCCAGGGCACCGACGACTACATCTCGATGCCGCTGCAGGCCTCGACGCAGTGGGACGGCCTGGCCCACATCGGCTTCCAGGACGTGCTCTACAACGGGTTCTGGCTCGGCAACGTCGAGCAGTTCGGCGGCGCGCACCGCTGTTCGGTGCACCACCAGAAGGAGAGCCTGTGCGGCCGGGGCGTCCTGCTCGACGTCGCCCGGCTCAAGGGCGTCGAGCACCTCCAGGGCGGCTACGCGATCACGCCGGCCGACCTCGACGCGTGCATCGAGGCCCAGGGCGTGGAGGTCCGTAAGGGCGACATCATGATCGTGCGCACCGGCCACGTCGCCTGGTGGTACACGCTGGAGAACAAGGCGGAGTTCTTCGACGGCGGCTCGCCGGGCATCTCGATGGCGTGCGTCGACTGGATCGCCGAGAAGGACATCGCGGCCATCGCCATGGACAACGTCGCGATCGAGGTCGAGCCCTTCGAGGAACCCTACGACGTCATCTATCCCGTCCACGGCCGGCTGATCCGCGACCTCGGCCTGTCGCTTGGCGAGATCTGGCACCTCGAGACGCTGGCCGAGGCCTGCGCGCAGGACGGACGCTACGACTTCTTCCTCGCCGCCCAGCCGTTGAACCTCACCAACGCCTCGGGCTCGCCGCTGAACCCGATCGCCATCAAGTAGCGCGGCGACGGGCGGCGCCCGACCACCTTCCTCCAAGGCCGACGGCCCGCGCGGGTGCTCCCCGCGCGGGCAGTCGTGCGTCCGCGTCCGCTGCGCCGCGGGGCGCGGCTTGTGATTGTCGACAAGACCTTCGGGGAGCGCTGTTGCCCCGAGGTGACGCGACCGGCGAGCTTGGCATCGGGTCCTGAGAGCGCGAGAGCTGTGCACCGGGTCCGTGTCGCCCTACTAGGAGGAGAGGTCGTTCATGAGAGATGCATTCGGGGAGGCGGTCGACGTTCGTCGCGCCCGCCGGCGACGGTTGGTCGCGAGCGTCGGTGTCGGGCTCAGCGTGCTGGCGGTGAGCGCCTGTGGCGGCAGCAACTCGGGCAGCAGCGAGGCCAAGCAGTCGACGGCCAAGGACATCAGCGCGTCGTCGGGCGCCGAGCTCACCAAGCTGCTCGGCTACAGCGGCGCCGATCCGGCGAAGGGCAAGCCCATCAAGGTCGGCGCGATCCTGGCCCTCAGCGGGCCGGAGAGCGAGCACGGCAAGCTCATGCGCAACGGCCTGGAGCTGGCCGCCAAGGACATCAAAGCGGCCGGTGGACCCACGCTGGACATCAACTACCAGGACCAGAAGGGCGGCGACCCGCAGGCGGCCGTCAACGCCGGCCGCAAGTTGGGGGAGGAGGGCTACGGCTTCATCGCCAGCTCCTATGAGTTCAACTTCGGCGCGCTGAACCCGGTGTTCAAGCGCTACAAGATGATGGCGCTCGACGCCGGCGGCGGCACGGGGGGCCTCTTCAACGGCAACGACTTCGCCTGGGGCTTCCGCGCGATCACCCCCGATGACGCGTTCCCGGGCATGTTCAAGTACGCGGCGCAGGCCTACCCGAACGCCAAGCGCGTGGCCTTCACCAGCTGGGACCTCGGCGGCGCGTTCAACAACAACCTCAAGAGCAAGCTCGTCGCCTCCGCCAAGGCCAACGGCATGGAGTTCGTGGGCTCGGTCCTGCAGAAGATCGGCGAGACCGACTACTCCAACACGATCTCGAAGCTCCGGGCCATGAAGCCCGACGTGATCTGCGCGTGCTTCTCGGGCGCGGACCCCGGCTACTTCATGAAGCAGTACGTCAACTCCGGCGTCAAGGCCCCCGTGCTGGGCATCGAGTACATGCCCGACGCGGTCAAGGTCGCCGGCCCGGCGTACGACGGCTTCAAGATCGTCGCTGACATCATGGACCCCAAGAACCCGCCGAACCCGCTGTCGAAGCTGTTCGTCGACCACTACCAGCAGGCCTATGGCAAGGCCCCGGTGTCGTTCTACGAGGCCAACTTCTACGAGATGGGCCTCGCGGTCTGGGAGCTGGCGCGGCGCACGGCGCAGTCCGGCGGCGACGTCAACAGCGGCGTGGACCTGCAGAAGGCCATGATCGCCAACCCGACGTTCAAGAGCGTGTACGGCGGCGATGCCTCGACGGTCGGGGAGATCAGCCTCGATCCCAAGACGCACACGCCGACGTCGCGTCCGATGAGCGTCATCGAGGTCAACGGGGACAACCTGAAGACCCTGGCGACGTTCGACATCGGCGGTCGGGACTACACCGACGTCGCCAAGTAGCCGAGACGGCGCGGAGTAGACCATCATGATGATCGCAGCGTTCCTCGGCATCGACTCGTTTCGCGAGGTCGTCCAGGCCCTCGCGAACGGGCTGATCAGCGGCGGCGCCTACGGTCTGATGGGAGCCGCCCTCGCGTTGATCCTGTCGACGACGGGGCGGTTCCACTTCGCGTTGATCTTCAACTACACGCTGGCCGCGTTCCTGGCCGCGGTGCTCCAGGCAGACGGCGTCCCGTTCGGGCTCGCCGTCCTGCTGGGGCTCGCGGCAGGGACGCTCAGCGGCGTGCTCTGCGAGGCGGTCGTCTACCGGCCGCTCGCACGGCGTGCCGGGGCCGACGTGCTGCTCACGGTGTTCGTGGCGTCGCTGGGGCTGGTGATCGCCGGAGAGAACGCGATCCGGCTGATCTGGGGCTCCGACACGCGCAACCTGACCGGACCGGCCGACAAGACCATCGAGATCTCCTCGGTCGTGCTGTCGGCCACCAGCGTCGTCTCGCTGGCGGTCTACGTGCTGATCGCGGCGGCGCTGGCGCTCGTGCTCGCCCGCACCAGCGTCGGGCGCCAGATCAAGGCGGTGCGCGTCAACCCGACGATGGCGGGCGCGGTCGGCGTCGACGTCGGGCGGGTCTTCCTGCTCGTCTTCGCCATCGGTGCCTTCATGGCGGGCGTCGTGGCGGTCTTCACCGGCGTGCGGTTCGCCGTCACCGCCAACATGGGCACCACGCCCGTGTTCTACGCGCTGGTCGTCGCGTTCTTCGCCGGGACGGCCCGCGGGCCCCTGACGGTGATGGCCGCGGGCCTGGGCGTGGGGGCGATCGAGTCGCTGAGCACGCTGTGGCTGAACTCCAAGCTCAGCAGCGTCGTGGTGTTCGGCCTGCTGATGGTGTTCCTGTGCCAGGCAACGCTGCGCGAGTCGATCAGCCGCGCGCTGCGACGGCGCCGAGGCGCCGCGCGCCGTCCCGTGCCCGTCGACGCACCGGTGGAGGCGGCATGACCTACTGGATCGACATCCTTGATCAGATCCTGATCTTCTCGATCTTCGCGACGTCCCTGAACCTGCTGATGGGCCATGGCGGCCAGGTCTCGGCCGCGCACGCGGGCTTCGGGGCCGTCGGCGGCTACGGCGCCGCGTACCTCGCCCAGAAGCACGGCGTCAGCTTCGTGCCGTCGGTGCTCATCGGCGTGGCCCTGGCCTTTGTGGCCGGTCTGCTGCTGAGCCTGCCGGCCATGAAGCTCTCGGGCGAGTACCTCATCCTGCTCACGCTGACCGCGCAGACGGTCGCGCTGGTGGTCATCTCCAGCGTCGAGGGCCTCGGGTCGGAGTTCGGCCTGACCGAGGTCCCGGCCGCCTCGCTCTTCGGCCACGACTTCCTGCGGCCCAAGGAGTTCCTGCCGCTGCTG
>JAOPZP010000504.1 GCA_025964055.1 Conexibacter sp. | reverse complement strand
ACAGGGCGCGGAAGCTCTGGACGAGCCGGCGGGGTGGATCGACCTCGAGGTTCTCGCCCTCGCTGATCGGCGTGGCCGACTGCGGGTGCACGGCCTCGTAGTGCGAGCCCGGCGTCCAGTCGGAGGTCACGCCGACGCCGAAGTTGTACGTGCTGCGCAGCTCGCTGTCGGTGATCGCCTCCCAGAGCCGCTCCGGCGTCGTCTTGAGGGAGATCGCCAACACCTTCTCCATGACGTGCCCCTCCTCGAGGGTCCTCATGAGCCCCGTGAGCGTGGCGGCCCAGGGCTCGGCGTATTTGCTCACCCACCGGTCGTGGACGAGCCGGATCGGGACGGGGTTGAGGAAGTGGAGCTTCTCGCGGCCACGCCGCTGCGTGGTCACCAGCCCCGCCTCCTCGAGCAGCTTCAAGTGCTTCATGACGCCGAAGCGCGTCATGGGCAGCCGCTGCTCGAGCTCGCTCAGCGTCTGCCCGTCGCGGCGGAACAGCTCGTCGAGCAGGCTCCTGCGCGTCGGGTCCGCCAGCGCCTTGAACACCTCGTCCATGGCACAGACGATAGGTGACCATATGGTCACGTGTCAAGTCGGATTCGTAAGACCGGGGCGGCCCGGGTACGGAGGGGCCGATGCCCGAGCTCGGACGCTCACCATTGGAGCTGGACGCCCTCCTGGAGGCGGTCGAGGCCGCCCCGCCGATCGCGGCGGCCGACGTCGTCGGCGCGATCCTGGCGGAGGCGCTCGCCGCCGAGGAGGTCAGCTTCCTCATCGCCGACTTCAGCGGGCGCTCGCTCGTCCGCCTGGGACCGCGGCAGGACGGCGCGTCGAGCGGCGCCATGCCCGAGCACGTCGCGGTCGACGGCACCCCGCACGGGCGGGCGCTCGAGGAGCAGACCGTCGTGGTGGTCGCTCAGGACGGGGGCGCCGCGGTGTACGCGCCGGTCACGAGCCGGGGCGAGGCCGTCGGCGTCCTGGAGCTGCGCCTGCCCTACGAACCCGACGAGGAGGCCTGCGCCGCCGTCGGGCTGGCGGCCCACGCCCTGGCCTACGTCGTCATCGCCAACCGCCGCTACACCGACCTCTTCGAGTGGGGCCGCCGCTCGATCCCGCTGTCGCTGGCGGCCGAGATCCAGCACCGGCTGCTGCCCGGCTCGTTCACCTGCGAGGGCGGCCAGTTCACCGTCGCCGGGTGGCTGGAGCCCGCCGGCGACGTCGGCGGCGACACGTTCGACTTCTCGGTCGAGCGCGACACGCTCCACCTGTCGATGACCGACGCCATGGGGCACACCGTCGACGCCGCGCTGCTGGCGACGCTCGCCGTCGGCGCGCTGCGCAACGCGCGGCGCCAGGGCGCGTCGCTGGTCGGGCAGGCGGCGCAGGCCAACGCGGCGGTCGCCGACCACGCGCGCAGCGGGCGCTTCGTCACCGGCCAGCTCGTGCGCGTCGACCTCACGACGCAGACCGCGGGGATCGTCAACGCCGGCCACCCGCCGCCGGTGCGCATCCGCGACGGCCGCGCCGAGACGGTCGTGCTCGACGCCGACCCGCCCTTCGGCACGCAGCCGATCGCCGCCCAGTACGGCGTGCAGGTCCTGGACCTGCGGCCGGGCGACCGCTTCGTGTTCCTCACCGATGGGATGCTGGAGCGCGAAGCGGCCGAGCTCGACCTGCACGCGGTGCTCGCCGCGTCGCGCGACCTGCATGCGCGCGAGGCCGTCCAGCACCTCACCCGCGAGGTGCTGGGCGTCAGCGGCGGCGCCCTGCGCGACGACGCCACCGCGCTGTGCCTGGACTGGCACGGCGGGCCGCCGCGCGACCGTCGCAGCGCCGCGGGCGCCGACTTCTAGTGCGGGGCGGGCTCGGCGACGCGCCGGGGTGCCGGCGCCAGCCGCCGCTCGGCCGCCCACCCGAACCCGAGGCCGAGCGTCAGCCATAGCGCCGCGTTCGTGCCCAGCGACGCCAGGCGGAACCGGTACAGCACGTCGGCCGGGAAGCCCGCCGGGGTCTCGTGCACGGCCGGCAGCGCGAGCTGGGCGCCCCCGACCACCACCAAGAACGCCGCGCACGCGACGATCGCGGCGTTCCAGGCGCCGAGCGCGGGCAGGGTCTGGCGCCGGATCCGCGCCGCGGCGACGGCCGCCAGGACGCTGATGGCGATCATCGCGACGAACAGGACGGTCCGCCGGTCGATGGTGGCGGCGCTGCCGATCGTCGGCGGGTTGGCGGGGTACTTCGTGAACGGCACGAGCGTGATCGACACGAACGCGGCGAGCGCCAGCAGCGCCGCGGTGGCGCGTGCGCCGGCGGCGCCCACCCGGCCGTACCCCCAGGCGAAGACGAGCGCGAACAGCCCGCCGAGCGCCACGCCCATGATCACCGTCCCGGTCAGCAGCCCCAGCGTGCGCTGCACGCCGCGGCTGACGACCTCGGCCCCGGCCGGCTCGTGGTGCAGCCGGGCCAGGTGGTCCTCGAAGTCGATCGCGTGCTGGACCTGGGGCTCGCCGAAGGCGTAGGCGAGCGCGAACGCGACGACCCCGGCGAGGGCGCCGGCGATCATCCCGCGGATCAGCAGGGAGCGGATCATCGCCCGGCCGGGCTCAGTGGCAGGGGAAGCCGAGCAGGTGCCGGGCGTCGTGCACGAGCTCGTGGACGCCGTTGCCGGCGATCAGCGAGAGCGCTCCCTCCTCGGCGCCGACGAAGTAGACGAGCAGCATGAGCACCAGGCCGGCCAGCAGGGCGAACGGCAGGAGCTCGCGGGCGGAGGCGATCGGTGCGGGCGCGGTGCCGGCGCGCCGATCGACGGCGAGTTCGGACATCTGTGGGCTCCTCCTCGGGATTGCGCGTCCCGGTCGTGACGTGGAAGCGGAGCGGCTCGAGTGTCTGGCTCCCGGGCCGGCGGCGATGCCGTCTCCCAGTCACAGTGGCGCGACCGCGCCGGTCTCTCACCGGCTTCCTCGAACCACGCTCGCGGGGCGATCCTACGGCATCGGGATGGAGGTGCGCTAGCCCGTTCAGGCGCACTTGGCCGCCATGGCGACCGTGATGGCGGCCACAACCGCCATCGTCGGGACGGTGTCCGAGCTCCTGCTGGCCCCGTCCCCCGGCATCGCTCGCGCGTGGGGGACCCGCGTGGGAGCCAGCGTCGTCGCGGCGGGGTCGTGCTTTCCCGGCACCGTGGTGCCGACCGCCGACATCGCCGGGGCGCTGGACGTCGAGTCCGACTGGCTCGTGCGCCGCACCGGCGTGGCCTTCCGGCACAAGGCGTCCGGCGACGAGCGGCTGACCGACGTCGCCGCGTCGGCCGCGCGCCGTGCCCTGGAGCGCGCGCAGGTGGGCGCCGACGAGGTCGACCTCGTGATCGTCGCGACGATGACGCCCGACGACCTCACGCCGCACACGGCGGCGATCGTCGCGGCCGAGATCGGCGCCCGCGGCGCCGGCGCGGTCGACGTCAACGCCGCCTGCACCGGCTTCCTCGCCGCGCTCGCGCTGGCCGTCGGCCAGGTCGAGTCCGGCCGGGCCGGCACCGTCGTCGTGATCGGCGCGGACTTCATGTCGCGGGTGCTCGACTACTCCGACCGCACGACCGCCGGCATCTTCGGCGACGGCGCCGGTGCCGTCGTCGTCCGCAGCGTCGAGGGCGACTCGCCCGTCGGCCCGATCCTGCTGGAGTCCGACGGGCGCGACGGCGACGTGATCCACACGCCCCGCCCGTCCGGGCCGGTCCGCATGGACGGCCAGCGCACGTTCCGCCGCGCGGTCGACACGCTGACGGACGTCGCCAGCAGAGCGTCCGCGCTGGTCGGCGTGGCCGTCGGCGACCTCGACCTCGCGGTGTTCCACCAGGCCAACGCCCGGATCACCAAGGCGGTCGGCGAGCGCCTCGGCCTGCGCCCCGAGCGCGTGGTGGACTGCATCGCCGAGCTGGGCAACACGACGTCGGCGAGCCTGCCGACCGCGCTCGCCCACGCCGACGCCGCCGGCACGCTGCACGCCGGCGACCGCGTCCTGCTCGCCGCCTTCGGCGCCGGGCTCAGCTGGGGCGGCACGGTGCTGACGTGGAACGGCGCGGGCACCCGCGCGCAGCGCACGCCGGCGCGCTGAGCCGTCAGGCGCTCCCGGCCGCGACCGCGCGGCCCGCG
>JAOPZP010000497.1 GCA_025964055.1 Conexibacter sp. | reverse complement strand
TGCGGGCCGGCGCCCGCCCGGTCGTCGACCAGCACGACGCGCTCGGGCAGCGGCCCGTCGGCGGCGGCGAGGGCGGCGAGCAGGACGTCGAGCGACGGCCGCCCCGACGTCGGCACGACGACGTCGTAGCGGGGCGCGCCGCTCACGCGACCTGCTCCAGCGCGCGGTCTCCGCGCAGCGCCCGGTCGCGCCGCAGGACGAACGGGCCGATCGCCAGCAGGTCGACGGGCGCCGAGCCGAAGCACTCCAGCGCGTCGCGCGGATCGTCGACCATCGGGCGCCCCGCGGTGTTCAACGAGGTGTTGACGACCACCGGCACGCCGGTGAGCGCGTGGAAGGCCTCCAACATGCGGGCGACCAACGGCTCGTCGGCGGCGTCGACGGTCTGCACGCGTGCGGTGCCGTCCACGTGGACGACGGCCGGGATGCGCTCGCGCCACGCCTGGTGCACGTCGTGGACGAACAGCATGTGCGGCGACGGATGGCGGCCGCTGAACAGCTCCGGCGCGTGCGTCTCGAGGACCATGGGCGCGACCGGGCGGAACTGCTCGCGGCCCTTGACGTCGTTGAGGCGTTCGAGGTTGGCGGCCTGCCGTGGGTCCGCGAGCAGGCTGCGGTGGCCCAGCGCGCGGGGCCCGAACTCGCTTCGGCCCTGGAACCACGCGACGATCCCGTCGGCCGCCAGCGCCTCGGCGACCTCGACGGCGACGTCGTCGGGCCGTTCGTAGTCGACGCCGGCGCGGTCGAGCCAGGCGGCCAGCGCGTCGTCGTCCCAGCCGCGCCCCAGCGCGGCGGTGGCCATCGGCCGCACAGGCTCGCCCGCGTCGGCGGCCACCTGCATGGCGGCGCCGAGGGCGGTGCCGGAGTCGCCGGCGGCGGGCTGGACCCAGACCTCGTCGAACGGTCCCTCGCGCAGCAGCCGCGCGTTGGCGACGCAGTTCAGCGCGACGCCGCCCGCCAGCGTGAGCCGCGTCTCGCCGGTCTGCGCGTGCAGCCAGCGCGCCAGGTCGAGCAGGACGTCCTCGACCAGCCGCTGGACGGACGCGGCCAGCGCCGCGTGCTCGGGACCCCAGCCCGCGCCGCCCGGGGCGAGCGCCGGCGCCAGCGCCTCCCAGTCCACCGGGTCGGTGCGAAAGCCGCCGTCGCCGGTGGCGTGGACGAGCTCGCGCAGCGCCTCCACGTGGTCGGGGCGCCCGTAGGACGCCATGGCCATCACCTTGTACTCGTCCGACGAGCGGCGGAAGCCGAGGTGGCCGGTCAAGTGCTCGTAGAGGAGCCCGAGCGAGTGCGGCAGCTCCTGGACGTGCAGCGTCTCGAGCGCGCCGTGCGCGTCGTAGCGGCCCAGCAGGGAGGAGGCGCGCTCGCCGCGCCCGTCGGCGACCAGCACCGCCGACGTCGCGTAGGGCGAGGCGAGGTGCGCCGAGGCGGCGTGCGCGACGTGGTGGGCGACGAACCGCACGCGCGCCGGGTCGAAGCCGAGCGTCTGCAGGAACCGCGGCGCGCGCTGGACGAACAGGGTGCGCAGCCCCTCCCACTCGTCGGCGGGGAGGTCGTCGCCGTCGACGGGGCGGCCGAGCGACGGGTCGTAGGAGTACGCGATGACGTCGACGTCGCGCGGCGTCAGCCCGGCCTCCGCCAGGCAGAAGGCGATGGCCTGCTCGGGCAGCTCCCAGGTGGAGAACGCGACGGGCGTCTTGCCGTGCTTGCGGCGGCTGAAGCGCTCCTCCTCGGCGGCGGCGACGGTCACGCCGTCGACCACCATCGCCGCGGCGGGATCGTGGAAGACGGCGTTGATCCCGAGGACCTTCACGCTCGCCGCCGTAGCCGAGAAGCGCTTCTCCACAAACGTCGAGGGTCGGCGGCTGTCAGCGTGCCATCACACCGCCGCGCGGAGCATCCAGGCGGCGCGCGCCGCCGCCGCAGCTCAGCCCGCTGCCACGACCGGCAGCGTCAGGGTGCTGGGGTCGTTGCCGCCGGCGGTGACCGTCACCGCGGTCGGCAGCGGGCTGCCGCGGTAGGCGGCGTCGCTGCCGGCGACGACGAGGCGCACGCGGTGGCCGGCCGCGAAGCGGTGCACGATGGCGGGCAGCGTGACGTCGACCGGCCGGTTCGGGTTGGCCGGGCGGATCGGCGCGACCAGGCGGCCGGGCTGCGTGACGGTGCCGTCGGGCGCCACGTCCTGGACCTTGAGGAAGAGCGTCGGGAGCGCGGCCGGGACGGCTCCGCCCACGGGGCTCGGCACCGCGGCGGGGACGCGCAGCCGCAGCCGCACCCGCGGCGGGCCGACCACGTCGGTGTCCTGCGCCAGCGGCGCGCTCGTGTACTGGGCGAACGTCCCCGGGGCGTCGAACAGCGGCACGTCCTGGCTCAGCGCGCTGATCTCGGTGACCGACGTCGGCGCGCCGGCGGCCGGCGTGACGAAGGCGGCGCTGCCGCGGGCGGGCGTGGCGTCGCCGGCGACCAGCGCGTCGGCGCCCGAGAGCAGCATCCGCTGGTCGGTGCCCGCGGGGTAGGCGTCGGCGCGGCCGAACGCCGGGGTCGCGTCGCCGCTGTAGGACACCCAGTCGCGGAAGTACGTGAAGTCCAACGCCGGGGCGGTCGTGGCATCGTTGAGGTAATGGTCGAACCACTCCTCCACGACGCGTCCCTCAGCGGTCGGGTTGCCGCCGGCGTCGACCGGCGCGTAGCCGCCGGGGCCGTCGCCGAGCTCGCCGGGCGCGGGGGCGCTGCGGGAATGGCCCCAGGACTGCCAGACCATCTTGACCGGCGTGCCCTGGGCGCGCAGCGCGCCGTAGGTCGCGATCACCTCGTTGAGGTTGAACAGCGTGTCGGCCTGACCCTGGAGCAGGAGCGTCGGGATCTTGATGTCCTTGACGTAGGAGGCCACCGAAGCGTGGCGCAGGAGCTCCAGCGTGGTGGGCGAGGGCGCGCCGGTGATCCCGGCCTCCACGACGGCGGGGCAGACGCGCGCGTCGAAGTTGGGGCACGTGGTGACGTCGCGGTTCGGGTCGGACTGGATGTTGCTGATGCCGTCGGTGATCCCGACCGCGGTGAAGAGCGACGCCCACTGGTACTTGGCCACGCCCGGCGTGGTCGAGGTCACGCCGGAGGACAGGTCGGTGTTGTTCGGCGTCAAGGAGTACGCCAGGTCGTTCCACGTGATGATCGGGACGATCGTGTCGACGCGCGGGTCCTGGCCGGCGACCGCGTACTGGATCTGACCGCCGTAAGACCCGCCGATCATGCCCACTCGCGGGTCGCCGGGCGCGTCGAGGCGCACGTCGTCGAGCACCGTGCCGTCCTTGGCGGCCTTGGTGCCGCCCAGGAACGAGATGAGCTGCGAGCCGGCCTTGCCGTCCCAGTCGGGATCGTCGAGCTCGATCCGGCAGCCGGAGCCGCCGAAGCCGAGGCCGGAGTAGGAGAGCACGACGTAGCCGCGCTCGGCCATCGCGGTGGCCATCGCCTGCTGATCGTCCTTGGAGCCGCCGAAGCCGTTGGTGGTGAGGATCGCGGGGGCGGGGCTGGCGGCGGTCGCCGTGGCCGGCGTGTAGAGGTCGCCGACGATGTCGCAGTGCGTGTCGCCGGCGGCCGGGCCGACCACCGTGTCGAAGTGCAGGGTGCGTACGCTGACCGGCGGAGGGTCCGCCACGGCCGCGGCGGTCGGCCCTCCCGCCAGCGCTGCGGCGACCGAGATCAGCAGGACGGTGCCGCGCGTCGACCACATGGACGCAGCCTTCCCCCGATCGCCCAGAACGATGCGCCGGTTCCCGGTCCATGCTGTGCCGATTGGCTGCGACCCTGGGTAGGCCAACGCCGTGACCTCGACTCCGCCGGCCACCGAGCCGCACGACCCGCCGCCCGACGCCGCCTTCGAGGCGCGCCGGGTCGATGTCGAAGTCGACGAGGGCAAGCGGCTGCGCAACGGCATCGTCTCGCTGGTCGTGCTGGTGATCCTCGTCGGCGGCCTGCTCTTCGCCGTTCCCGGGCTGCGCGACGTGGCCGACCGGCTGACGGACGTCCAGCCCGGCTGGATCGCGCTGGCCGTCGTCCTCGAGGTGCTCTCGTGCGCCGGCTACGTGCTGGTGTTCCGCCAGGTCTTCTACCGGGTCCCCGCGATCCTGGCGATCCGGGTCGCGCTGTCGGAGATGGCCTTCGGCGCGGTTCTGCCGGTCGGCGGCGCGGGCGGGATCGCGGTCGGCGCGTGGGTGGCCAAGGCCAAGGGCGGCTCGCTGCGGCGCTTCATGGAGCGCTCGGCGGTGCTGTTCCTGATCACCAGCGGCGTCAACGCCGCGACGCTCGCCCTGGCCGGCCTGCTGGTCGGCGCCGGCGTGCTGCACGCGCCGCACCACGTCACGCTCGGGCTGATCCCGGGGCTCATCGGGACCGGCGGGCTGGCGCTGTTCTGGTTCCTGCCGTCGCTGGCGGCGCGCTTCGCGCCGGGCGAGGACGCCGGGCGTGCCGGGCGCGCCGTCCGCTGGCTCCGCACGACGGCGGCCGTCGTGCAGGAGGCCAAGGAGGAGATCCGCCACCCGACGTGGCGCCTGCTCGGCGCGCTGGCCTACCTGTGGTGCGACATCGCGATGCTGTGGGTCTGCTTCCGCGCCTTCGGCGAGGCGCCGCCGGTGGGCGCGCTGACGCTCGCGTTCATCATCGGCTACCTCGGCAACGTCGTGCCGGTCCCCGGCGGGATCGGGGCGCTCGACGGCGGCCTCACCGCGGCGCTCGTGCTCTACGGCGCCGATCCCGCGTCGGCCGCCGCGGCGGTGATCGTCTACCACGCGATCGTGCTGTGGATCCCGACGCTGCTGGGGACGATCGCCTTCCTGCGGCTGCGTCCGACGATCGCCGAGCCGGTCGTGCTCGGCCCCGAGCGCCGCCCGCGCTGACCAGCGGCGCGGGCGGCGTGCCTCGGAGTGGCGGCGCTCGCTCAGTGCGCGGCGTACCGCGCGGCCTGCCCGTGGACGAGCCGGATCAGGTCGCCGAGCGCGATGTTGGCATCGACGAGGTGGAGGCCCCATGTCGCGTCCGGAAGTGCCTTGAGCGCCGGAGCGCCCGGGACGCCGGTGATCTTCAGCACGTGGATGCCGCCCTCGGCCGAGCACGCGCCGGTGAACGCCTGGGCCTCGATCCACGGCGTGGAGATGACCGGCGTGGGGAGGCCGACCTGCGTCGTCAGCGCGCCGATGATCGTGCCGGGCGCGAACGGCGTGCTCGGGTACAGCGACGTCAGCGGCGCCGAGCCGCCGCCCAGCGCGGCCGGGTTGGTGCAGAGCACCTCGGTGCCCTTGGTGTTCTGGTTGGGGACCAACGAGCGGCCCGCCCCGGCCTGGCCGAACACCGCGTTGGCCGGCGGCGTGTCGTTGAACGTCGAGAACGCGACGACGCAGCCCAGCTGCGTGGCCGAGGTGCAGGCCTTGATGTGCTGGAAGTCGCCGCCGACGGCCTTGCCCTTCTTGACCAGGACGTTGCCGCCGAGCAGCAGCGCCGACACCATGCGCTTGCGGACGGCGGGCTTGGTGTCGACCTCCTTGGCGATCAGCTGGCGCAGGACGAACGTGCCCTGCGAGTGGCCGACGAAGACGATGCCCCGACCCTTGTTGTCGTGCTCGAGGTAGTCGCGGAAGGCGTCGCGCACGTCGGCGTAGGACGTCGAGCGCATCTTGGCGGTCACCGCGTCGGGCTTCAGCAGGCCGGCGAGCGTGATCTGGCGGTACATCGGCGCGTAGATCCGGCACTCGCTGGAATAGCGCGCGGCCTGGTAGAGGGCGATCGAGCGCTGCTCGGGATCGATGCGCTTGGTCGCCTGGATCGTCTTCTGGTCGCTGACGGTGGGGTAGACGTAGAAGCAGTCGATCTTGGGGTTCTTGGTCTTCTTGGGGGTGAGCGTCCCCTGCGTCTCGCCGGTCGGCGAGATCACCGTGGTGCCGAGGCCGGGCGTGCACGGGTTCTTCGCGAGCCCCGGCTTGCAGAGCCAGGTGGTGCTCGCCGAGGCCGGCGTGGGCACGCCGGCGAAGGCGACCGCGCAGGCCGCGCCGGCCAGCGTCGTCAGCAGCGCGCGCCGCGCGCGCCGTGGACCGTGGGACATTGCTCTCCTCCGTTGGACGGCGATCCCGGCGAATCCGGTACCGCCGCGTACATCCTGCCAGGCGAAGCCGACGTCAGCGTCGGTGTCAGCGCAGCGCGGCGGCCAGCACCTGGCGCGCGATCGGCGCGGCGGCGGTGCCCCCGGCCCCGGCGCCGACCAGCATCACGCCGACGGCGACCTTCGGGTTCGACGCCGGCGCGAAGGCGACGAACCACGCGTCGGTGTTCTTGGGGTCCGACGCGCCGCCGCCGGTGAAGCGCAGCTCGGCCGTGCCGGTCTTGCCGGCGACCTGGACGCCGGGGATCGCGGCGGCCGTGCCGGTGCCGCCGTTGACGACGCCGAGCATCATGTCGCGCACCTGGCCGGCCACGCGCGCGCTGACGGCGCGCTTGCGGATGACCGGGTCGTCGGAGATCGCGCGCGGTTTGGCGCGCATGCCCTTGGCGCCGATCGTCGCCGCGACGCTCGCCATGCCCAGCGGCGTGGCCAGGTCCTTGTTCTGGCCGATCGCGGCGGACCCGACGGCGATGTCGTCGGGCAGCGCGGACGCCTTGGGGATCGTGTTGGGCTTGGCGACCGGGACGCGCGGCGTCTCGTTGAAGCCGAACGCCTCGGCGCGGGCGACGAGGCGCTGGGCGCCGACGGCGGCGCCGAGCGGCGCGAAGACCGAGTTGCAGGACTTGGCGAAGGACTGCGCGAGGCTGCCGCCGCAGGACTCGTTGCTGGCGTTGGCGAGCTTGACGCCCGACAGCGTCGCCGAGGTCCGCACGGGATAGGAGGACGACGGGGAGGCCTTGCCGGAGGCCAGCGCCGCCGACAAGGTGATGATCTTGAACGTCGAGCCCGGGGGCTGCGGGGCGGAGACCGCGATGCCGGCCAGGGCGAGGACCGAGCCGTCGCGTGGGCGCAGCACCGCGACGCCGCCGAGCTTGCTCCCGAGCGCCCGGGTCGCGACCTGCTGCAGGCCGGGCCGCATCGTCGAGTGCACCGACTTGCCCGCGTGGGCCGGCACCTTGGCGATTGTGCGCCCGCCGAAGTGCAGCTCTGCGCCGGGCGTGCCGGCCAGGCGCGCGGCGAACTGCTTGTGCAGGCCGGCGGCGAAGATGGTGAGCACCGGGTCGTCGACGAGCGGGTGGCCGTCGCTGGTCAGGACCGTGGCGCGGCGCGCCGACTGCAGCGTCTTGCGGGTCGGCGCCTCGCCCTTGCGCAGGCCGGGCAGGCGCAGCGCGGGCGTCCAGGTGACGCCGCCGCCGCCGGCGACGGGCAGGCGCAACGTGCCGCGCAGCGTGCCGAACAGGCGCGTGTCGGCCGCGACGGCGATGCGCACCGCGCCGCCGCTGGGGTCTGACGCCCTGCCCAGGCGCTTGGCCGTGACGGTCGCGGCGGTGTCGGCGCGGCCCACGAGCTGGGTGAACCGGGCGCGCGGGTAGGCCTTCTGGCTGGCGGCGTCCAGGGCGGCGTACATCGCGGCCGTGTCGCGGGCGGCCCAGGCCTTGGCGAAGCGCGCCGCGCCGGTGCGCTGCCGGTCGATCTGCTGGTTGTGGCGCACGACGTACGCGATCCCGCCACCGACGATCGCCAGCAGCAGGAGCGGGACGAGGTAGGCGGCCGGGCTGCGGCGGCGCCGGCCGCTGCCACCGCCACCCCCGACGACGCGTCGCCCGCCGGGGCCGTGCCGCTGGCGATGGCCGGGCTCCAGCCACGGCACGCCCGCGCTGCGCCGGGGCGGCGACGAGGCGAACATCGAACGGCGGCGTCGACGACGGGGCACGCTCCCTGTTTACCGTGCCGCGGCCTGCGGTGCGGCG
>JAOPZP010000142.1 GCA_025964055.1 Conexibacter sp. | reverse complement strand
CACCTCCGGCATGGCCGAGCGGTTCGCGGTGACCGTCGCCGGCGACGAGGTGCCCAACCCCAAGCCGGCGCCCGACATCTACCTCGAGGCCTGCCGCCGCCTCGGCGCCGACCCGGCGCGCTCGGTCGCCCTGGAGGACTCGCCGACCGGCGCGCAGGCCGCCAAGGCCGCGGGCCTCACGGTCATCGGCGTGCCGTACCTGGCCGACATGGAGATCCCCGCCGCCGATCTCACCACCGCCTCGCTGGCCGATGCGGTCGTCTCCGAGACGGTCGGGCTCGTACCCTCCCGCGGGTGACCGCCGCTCCACCCGCCTTGATCTTTGCCGCGATGATCGGGCCCGTACCCTGCACGGCGTGAGCGGCGCGCCGTCAGCGGCCCTGATCTTCGCCGGGATCGGTGACTTCTTCGACGCGGTCAGCCAGTTCGCCAGCAGCCTCGCCGACATCAACTGGGGCGCGCTGGCGCTGGGCCTCCTGTGCTTCGGCGTCTACCTGACCGTCCGCTCGCGCGCCTTCTACAACGTGCTGCGCGCGGCCTACCCGGCCGAGCCGATCGAGTTCAAGCGGATCTGGGGCGCCTACATCGCGGCGTACGGCTTCAACAACGTCGTGCCCGCGCGCGGCGGTGACGTCATCAAGCTGTTCCTGGTCAAGACGTCGATCCCGAACTCGACCTACTCGGCGATCGCGGCGGCGTTCTTCGTGGAGCTCGGCTTCGACGCGTCGATGGGCGCGTTCATCCTGTTCTTCGCGTTCACGCAGGGCGTCTTCCCCAAGCCGCCGGACTTCTCCCAGCTCGGCGCCTTCGACCTGTCGTTCTTTGCCTCGCACCCGCGCTTCCTGCTGTTCCTGCTGACGTTCCTCGCCGTCGCCGGCCTCGTCGGCTTCGCCCTGCTGAGCACGCGGGTCAAGGCCTTCTGGGCGCGCGTCCGCCAGGGGTTGACCATCATCTTCGACCGCAAGCGCTACTTCCGCGAGGTCTGGCTCGTGCAGTTCGGCGGCTGGCTGTTTCGCTTCGCGGCGTTCTGGTTCCTGCTCGACGCGTTCCACATCGGCGGGTCGGTCAAGAACGTCCTGCTCGTGCTCGGCGTCAACGCGGTCGCCGCGGTCGTGCCGTTCACGCCCGGCGGCGCCGGCGTCCAGCAGGCGTTCCTGGTCAAGGTCTTCGCCGGCACCGCCGCGGGCGCGACGGTCGCGGCCTACTCCGTCGGCCAGCAGATCGCCATCGCCGCGTTCAGCCTCGGCGTGGGCTTCGTCGCGCTGGCCACGATCTTCAAGTTCCGCTCGTTCAAGGAGGTCATCGCGGCCGGCAAGGAGCATCGCGAGGCCGAGAAGGCCGCTGCGTCGAACGCGGTGCGCTGAGGGCTACCCTTGGGCCCATGGAAGGCTTTGGTGGAATGTTCGGCGACCCCGAAGAGCTGCAGCGCCGCATGGCGGAGTTCGCAGATCAGATGCAGGGTCAGCAGAAGCTCGCATGGGCTGACAACGCGATCGGCCTCGCGGTCCAGATGACGGTCGCGGCCGTCAACCGGGTCAACATCCAGGGGACGACGGCCGAGCAGGCGGAGCAGATCCGCGCGGTCATGGCGATCGTCTTCCCCGAGGCGGTCACCCTCGTGCGCGAGGCCCGCCAGGGCCTGCAGTAGCCCGGCCGGCTTCCGGCATGCCGCTGCTCCCTCGCGCGCGTCGCGCGAGGACGTCCACGGGCGCCCGCGCCGCACCGCGGCGGCCAAGGAGCGCCTGCGCCGGTAGGATCGACGGCGTGGCGCACCTCTCGGCAACCCAGCTCCAATGGCGCGGTCGCATCGAGACGGGCCTGCGGTTCGCCGCGCCCGTCCTGGACCTCGTCCTCGCCGCCGGCGACCGCCTCTCGCGCGTCGTCGACCGCGACGATCCGGAGCTCGTGCTCCCCGGCCGCCTCGGCCGCGACGGACAGCGCGCGCTGACCGATGGCCGGGACTGACGCCGCACCGCCGCGCGTCGAGGACGTCCTCGCGCGTGAGCGGATCGCCAAGCCGCGCATCGGCCTCGCGGCGCTCGCCGCGGCCGTGCTCGCGGTCGTCGCCGGGGTCCTGCCGCAGGCGATCTACTCCAACTTCCCGCGCGTCTTCGTGCTCGACTCGGTGCGCGCCGCCGCCGGCGAGAACATCGGCCGGCCCGGCCTGCGCACCGCGCAGATCCTCTTCATCGACGACCACGCGATCCCGCTGCTGCTGGTGGCCATCGCGCAGTCCGCCACGGCCGTCCTGATCGGCGTGCTGCTCGTCTTCCTCTTCGACGCCTCCGTCGCCCGCGGCGGCACGACCCCGCGCATCGCCCGCACGCTGGCGATGGTCGGATCGGGCGCGACCGCGCTCAGCGCGCTGGTCCTGCAGATCGCCGTGATGATCAGCGCGAGCGACTTCGCGTCGTCGGCCGACCACGGCACCGCGGCCGCACACGACGCGCTGCGCGGCGGCGTGGTCGTGGCCGCCAGCGGCCTCGGCTTCCTCGGCTCGATCACGCTGGCCGGGGCGTTCGTGCTGATCACGATCGGCGCGATGCGCGTCGGCCTGCTCACGCGCTTCCTCGGCGTCCTCGGCGCCATCGTCGGCGCGCTGATCCTGCTCGGCCCGCTGTCGGGCTCGCCGACCTTCATCGTCCAGGCGTTCTGGCTCGGCATGGTCGGTGCGCTGCTGCTCGGCCGGTTCCCGCGCAACATCCCGCCCGCGTGGACCTCCGGCGAGGCGATGCCGTGGCCCACGCAGCAGGAGATCCGCGAGGAGCGCCAGCGCCAGCGCGGCGACGACGGCCCAGGCGGGGGCGGCGGCTTCGGCCGGGGCCTGCTGCGCCCCGCGACCCCGTCGCCGGCGGGCGACGAGCCATCCGAGCGCACGCCGTCGGAGACGCCCAGCCCGGCGACGTCGGCGCGCAAGAAGCGCAAGCGCCGCGGCTGATCGCCGACGTTCGTGCGCTGACCACGCCCAGGCTTCACGGCTCCGCTCCCGGGGCATCCTCGAAACAGGAGAGAGCGGCAATCCGGGAGAGGAGTTGGTCGTATGGAGGCCTCGTCAAGGGTCGACGCGCCGCGGTTCGCCACCGACAGGGGGAGCCGGGCGGCGCTGGGGCCGGCCGATGTGCAGTTCGTCCCCACGCCGGTCGCCGATCCGGGCCCGCTGGGGCTCGCGGCGTTCGCGCTGACGACGTTCGTGCTGAGCATGTTCAACGCGGGCCTGATGGGCTCGGGCGGGGAGCCCGTGGTCTTCGGGCTGGCCCTGGCCTACGGCGGCGTCGCGCAGTTCGCGGCGGGCATGTGGGAGTTCCGGGCCGGCAACACGTTCGGCGCCACCGCGTTCACGTCCTACGGGGCGTTCTGGCTGTCGTTCTGGGCCTACGTGGAGTTCTTCGCCGCCGACGTCGGGAAGGCCGACGCCGGGCACGCGGTGGGCCTCTACCTCATCGCCTGGGGCATCTTCACGCTGTACATGTTCGTCGCGTCGCTGCGGACCACCGCGGCCATCGCGGCGGTGTTCCTGCTGCTGACGGCGACGTTCATCGCGCTGGGCATCGGCGACGCCGGCGGCCACAAGTCGATCACGCACCTCGGCGGGTGGATCGGCCTGGCGACGGCGGCAGCCGCGTGGTATGCCTCGTTCGCGGCCGTCACGAACTCCACCTTCGGCCGTATTGTCCTGCCCGTCGGCTCCTTGCGCCGGACGGACATCTGAAAACGGCGACGGAGGGAACGCGCATGGCTGGCACGACGACCGATCTCGAACGGCAGCTGAGCGAGCTCCTGGAGCAGGAGCGCTTCGAGCCGCCCGAGGAGTTCCGGGCCAATGCGCTGATCAAGGATCTCTCCGTCCACGAGGAGGCGGCCAAGGACCCGGTCGCGTGGTGGCGCCGGCAGGCCGACGCGCTGCACTGGTTCACCGAGCCGCAGCAGACGCTCAACGACGAGAACCCGCCGTTCTTCAAGTGGTTCGAGGACGGCACGATCAACGCCTCCTACAACTGCCTGGACCGCCACGTCGAGGCCGGGCTGGGCGACCGGGTCGCGTTCCACTGGCGCGGCGAGGAGGGCGAGGAGCGCGACATCACCTACGCCTGGCTGCTGGAGCAGACGCAGCGGGCGGCCAACGCGCTCAAGGACCACGGAGTGGGCACCGGCGACGTCGTCGGGATCTTCCTGCCGATGATCCCCGAGGTCGTCGTCGCGATGCTCGCCTGCGCGCGCATCGGCGCCCCGCACAACGTGGTGTTCGGCGGCTTCAGCGCCGAATCGGTCAAGGAGCGGATGGAGTTCTCCGACGCAAAGGCGCTGATCACCGTCGACGGCGCGCGGCGCAAGGGGAAGGTCGCCGGCGTCAAGGCGGCGGTCGACGCGGTCGGCATGCCCGTGCAGACGACGTTCGTGGTGCGCCACACCGGGCTCGACGACACGCCGATGGGCGAGGGCGACGTCTGGTGGGACGAGGCGCTGGCCGCGGCCGACGCCGAGTGCCCCGCCGAGCCGCTGCCCGCCGAGCACCCGCTGTACATCCTGTACTCGAGCGGCTCGACGGCCAAGCCCAAGGGCATCCAGCACGCCACCGGCGGCTACCTGACGCAGGTCGCCTGGACGCACAAGTACGTCTTCGACCTCAAGCCGGAGTCCGACGTCTACTGGTGCTCGGCCGACGTCGGCTGGGTCACCGGTCACAGCTACATCGTCTACGGCCCGCTGCTGAACGGCGCGACGTCGGTGATGTACGAGGGCGCGCCCGACTACCCGCACAAGGGCATCTGGTGGGAGCTGTGCGAGCGCTACGGCGCGACGATCTTCTACACCGCGCCGACCGCCATCCGCGCGTGCATGAAGTGGGGGGTCGAGCACGTCGAGAAGTTCGACCGGTCCAAGTTGCGGCTGCTGGGAACGGTGGGAGAGCCCATCAACCCGAAGGCGTGGCTGTGGTATTGGAAGGTCGTCGGCGGTGGCAACTGCCCCGTGGTCGACACCTGGTGGCAGACCGAGACCGGCGCGATCATGATCACCACGCTGCCGGGCGCCCAGGCCATGAAGCCGGGCAAGGCGGGAACGCCGCTGCCGGGCATCGACGCGGCCGTGCTGGACGAGCAGACCGGCGAGGAGCTGCCCCGCGACACGCAGGGCCTGCTGGCCCTGCGGCGCCCGTGGCCGGGCATGCTGCGCACGCTGGCCGGCGACGACGACCGCTACGTGCAGACCTACTGGAGCAAGTGGGACGAGCGGACCTATCTGGTCGGCGACGCCGCCAAGCAGGACGAGGACGGCTACATCTCGGTCATCGGGCGCGTCGACGACGTGCTCAACGTGTCCGGGCACCGCATGTCGACCGCGGAGATCGAGTCGGCGATCGTCTCGCATCCCAAGGTCGCCGAGGCGGCGGTCATCGGCGCGATCGACGAGGACACCGGCCACTCGGTCGCGGCCTTCGTCACGCTCGAGGGCTCGCTGGAGGGCACCGACGACCTCGTGCTCGAGATCCGCGAGCACGTCGCGATGCGCATCGGCAAGCTCGCCCGCCCGAAGCGCATCATCTGGGCCGACGACCTGCCGAAGACGCGCTCGGGCAAGATCATGCGGCGGCTGTTGAAGGACATCGCGGAGGGGCGCGAGCTGGGCGACGTCACGACGCTCCGCGATCCCGACGTGATGGCGCAGCTGCAGGGGAAGGTCAAGGAACGGGCGGAAGACGAGGCCTAGAGGCCTCGCTTCCGGGCGGCAGCTCGCCCAGGGGGCTCGCTCCCGCGGCTGAGGACTCTCCGCGGCGGTGGGCGGGCCTGCGGGCCCGCTCTCGCGGCCGCCGTCTACCCTCGCGTTGGTGATCGTCCGAGATGTGATCCTGCGCGACGGGTCGGCGCTGCGGCTGCGCTCGCCACGGCCGGAGGACGAGGCCGCGATCCGCGCGTTCTTCGAGCGCCTCAGCTTCGAGAGCCGCTACCTGCGCTTCCACGGCGCGGGGCGCTCGGACCTCATCTCGCGCGACTACGCGCACGCCGACGGCGACGCGCGCGTCCCGCTGCTGGCGCACGTCGGCGACGAGGTCGTCGCGGTCGCCGGGTACGACCGGCTCAACGAGCCCGACGCGGCCGAGGTCGCCTTCGCGGTCGCCGAGGACCAGCAGGGACGGGGCCTCGCGACGCGCATGCTCGAGCAGTTGGCGGAGGTCGCCGAGGGGCGCGGGATCACCCGCTTCGACGCCGAGGTGATGGGCGAGAACCGCCCGATGCTGCACGTCTTCGGCAACGCCGGGTTCGGCGTGCGGCGCGCCGCGACCGGCGGCATCGTGCACCTGGCGCTCGACCTGCGCCCGACCCTCGTCCTGGCCGAGCGCATCGACGACCGCACGCACGCCGCGACCGTCACGTCGCTGCGCCCGCTGCTGGCCCCGGCGTCGATCGCGGTCGTGGGCGCCTCGGCGCGCGAGGGCTCGGTGGGCGGCGCGATCTTCCGCGGGCTCGTCGAGGGCGGGTTCAACGGCGTGGCCACGCCGGTGCATCCCGACGGCGGCGTCGTGGGGTCGACCCGGGCGGTGCGCTCGCTGGCCGAGCTGGAAGAGCCCGCCGAACTGGCCGTCGTGGCCGTCGCCGCCGGCGAGGTGCAGGCGGTGGCCGAGCAGGCCGCCGCGGCGGGCGTCCGGGCGCTGCTGGTGGTCTCGACCGGGTTCGGCGACACCGACGAGCCCGAGGGCCGGGCCCGCGAGGAGGCGCTGCTGGCCGCGGTGCGCGCCCACGGCCTGCGCCTGGTCGGGCCGAACGCGCTGGGCGTCGTCAACACCGATCCGGCGGTGAGCCTGCAGGCGCTCATCGGCCGCGTGCCCGTTCGCGCGGGCGGCCTCGGGCTCTCCTCGCAGTCGGGCGCGCTCGGCCTGGCGCTGCTCGGCCACGCCGCGGCGCGGCGCATGGGGATCTCGTCGTTCCTGGCGCTCGGCAACCGCGCCGACGTGTCGACCAACGACGTGCTCGAGCACTTCGCCGACGACGAGCGCACGACGGTGGTCGCGTTCTACGTGGAGTCGTTCGGCAACCCGCGGCGCTTCTCGCAGGTCGCGCGGCGCGTGTCGCGCAGCAAGCCGATCCTTGCGGTCAAGGGCTCGCGCCGCGACGCCGACGCGGCGCCCGGGCGGCTGCGGATCGCCGCGGCGCTGACCGACGCCGCCGCCACCGAGGCGCTGTTCCGGCAGGCCGGGGTGCTGCGTGTGGAGAGCACCCAGACGCTGTTCGACGCCGCCGAGCTCCTGGAGCGCCAGCCGCTGCCGGCCGGCCGCCACCTCGGCATCGTCACGAACTCCGGCGGGCTGGGCACGGTGGCCGCCGACGCGGCGGCCGCCCGCGGCCTGCGGCTGGCGCAGCCCTCCGAG
>JAOPZP010000456.1 GCA_025964055.1 Conexibacter sp. | reverse complement strand
GGCGCGACCACGCGGACCACGACGCGCGCCGGGCGCGACGGCACGGCGAGCGACAGGAAGTCGCGCACGTGCGCGGCGTGGGCGCAGAACGGGCAGCTCAGCGGCTGCGCGGGCGACAGCGGGCCCGTGGGGGCGACGGGCGCGTCGCAGGCCGGGCAGGCGAGCGTGCCGATCGCCATCGTCCACGAGCGGGTGGTCTTGCGCTCCTCCTCGGTCCCCGACCCCCGGCCCAGCGGCTGCGGGCGGACCGGCTCGGAGCCGTCGATGCCTCGGAAGAACCCCACGCGACGAGTCTAGGACGCGCGGGCCCTGCCTTCGCGCCTAGGCCGCGCGGACGGCGGACTCGGCGCCCGCGGCGCCGTCGGCGCCGTGCGCGAGCTCGGCGATCGCCCCGACGATCTGCGGCCAGGCCGGACGCGGCAGGTCGTGGCCCATGCCCGGGATCGTCACCAGCTCGGCGCCCTGGATCGCCTTCGCGGTCGCCCGGCCGCCCGACGGCGCGACGAGCTTGTCGGCCTCGCCGTGGATGACCAGCGTGGGGGCGTGGACGGCGCGCAGCTCGCGGCGCCGGTCGCCGGAGGCGAGGATCGCGCCGAGCTGACGGGCGGTGCCCGCCGGGTTGGCGCCGCGGTCGAAGCTCAGCTCGAGCATCGCGCGCAGCTCGATGTCGTCGCGCTCGAACCCGGGCGAGCCGATGATCCCCCACATCTTGGCCGCGTGCGTGATGTACGCGTCGCGCTCGGTGGGCGACTTGCCCAGCAGCACGGGGTAGCTGCGCAGCGCCGGCTGGCCGGTGAAGCGGCCGCCCGTGTTGGACATGATCGACGTCAGCGAGCGCGTCCGCAGCGGATGCCGGGCCGCGACGGTCTGGGCGATCATGCCGCCCATCGACGCGCCGACCAGGTGGGCGCGCTCGATCTCCAGCGCGTCGAGCAGGCCGACGGTGTCGAGCGCCATGTCGGCCAGCTTGTACGGGGCGTTGGGGATCCGGCGCGTGGCGATCTGCGCCAGCGTCGGGACCGGCGCGCCATCCATGCGCGACGACCGGCCGCTGTCGCGGTTGTCGAAGCGGATGACGCGGAAGCCGTGGCCGGCGAGGTCGCGGCAGAAGTGCTCGTGCCAGGCGACCATCTGCGTTCCGAGGCCCATGATCAGCAGCAGCGGCGGGGCGTCCGGCTCGCCGAAGCTCTCGTAGCAGAGGGTGATCCCGTTGCCGACCTCGGCGAAGCGCTCGTCCATCCCGGGATGGTACCGACGCGCCGCTGCCGCGCGGCTCATGCGACCAGCGTGAGCGACGTGGGACGCCCGTCGTCGTCGGCCGCCGCGCCGTTGAGCTCGGGGCCGAGCTCGCCGGCCAGCACGAGGAAGAGGTCGACCAAGTGCGGGTCGAAGTGGCGACCGCGCTGCGCGGCGATCTCGGCGAGCGCTTCCTGGAAGGACCACGAGCCCTTGTAGGGGCGGCGCGAGCGCAGCGCGTCGAAGACGTCGCAGATCGCGCAGATGCGCCCCGGCAACGGGATCTCGGTGCCGCGGAGGCCCGCGGGGTAGCCGGAGCCGTCCCAGCGCTCGTGGTGGGTGCGGGCGATGTCCTCGCCCAGCTGCATCAGGGGCGAGCTCGAGCCCGCGAGCATCGACGCGCCGATCGCGGCGTGCGTCCGCATGATCGTCCACTCCTCGGCGTCGAGCGGCCCCGGCTTGAGCAGCACGCGGTCGGGCACGCCGATCTTGCCGACGTCGTGCAGCACGGCGGCGTGGCGGAGCGTCTCGGCCTCCATCGGCGTGAGGCCGGCGGCGCGCCCGAGGCGCTCGCACAGCAGTCCGATGCGCTCGATGTGCTCACCGGTGTCCTCGTCGCGCCACTCGGCGGCGCGCGCGAGGCGGCGGACGACCTCGAGCTGTGTGTCGTGCAGCTCCTCGGTGCGCTCGCGGACGGCCTGCTCGAGCACCAGGTTGTGCAGCGAGACGCGGCGGCGCTCGCGGCGCTCGGTCAGGTAGCTGGACGCGACGGTGCCGACGGTGCTGAGCGCGAGGCCGGCCAGCGGCGCGAAGACCGGCAGCATCCAACCGTGGAGGAACGCGACGTAGGCGACGCCGGCGTAGGCCGCGGCGACGACCGGCACCGTCACGACCGACAGCGTGCGCAGCCGCAGCGCGGCGGCCGCCGGGGCGAGGGCGAGCGCGAGGACGGCGAGGATCGCCGCCCACGAGGGAGCGGTGCGCAGCGGCAGGCCGTGCATGACGGTCCACAGGGCGTTGGCCTGCACCTCGGGGCCCGACATCAGCTCGTCGCCGATGGTCGGCGTCGGGTGCACGTCCTGCTCGGTCGGGGCGGTCATGCCCACCACGACGGTCTTGCCGCGCACGGCCGACGCCGGCAGGCGGTGCTCGCGGACGTCGGAGAAGTGGTAGGTCGGGATGGTCCCCGGCGGGCCGCGGAAGTCGATCCACGCGCCGCCGGACTCGAACGCGGCGCGGTCGACGCGCTGGCCGAGCGCCTCGGCCGCCGCCACGGCGACGGTCGGCACGCCGTCGCGCCGGCTCTCGACGCGGGCGATCGCGCCGCCGGCCATGATGGGGAACGTCGCCATGGCGGCGCGCGCGTGGACGGTCGCGAGGTTCGCGTCGCCGCCGAGCACGTTGGTGTGGCCGTGCGCGTCGGTCTCGGTCGTCGCGAGGATCGTGCCGGGGAACCGGCCGAGCGCGTCGAACAGCGCCACGTCCTCCGTGTCGGTGGTCCGCTCGGTGAACTGGACGTCGTAGACGACCGTGCGGGCACCCAGGCGCCGCAGCTCGTCGAGCACGTCGGCGTGCCAGCTGCGCGGGTACGGCCAGCGGTGCCGGCCGGCGTAGTCGGAGAAGGTGGCGGCGTCGATGCCGACGACGACCAGGTCCTTGGGCGGATGGGCCGGGCGCAGGCGGAAGCGCAGCGCGACCGTCGTGTCCTCCAGCGCGCTGCCGACGTGCGTGGCCCACAGCGTCGCGCCGCACGCGGCCGCGAGCAGCCCCGCGAGCAGGACGGCGCGCGCATGGGCGTGCCACCGGCGGGTGGGGATGGCCGGATCCATGGCTCAACGGGTGGTGCGGGCCAGGTACGCGTGGCCGCGGGTGACCGTGGTCGCGCGGTGGCGGCCGAGGTCGTAGACCGAGACGGCGCCCTGGGTGACGCGGGTCAGCGTCCCCGCGCAGCGGTCCTCGGTGTACCAGCGGGTGCCGCGGACGGTGGCCACGCTGCCGCGCCCGCGGGTCTGGAAGCGGCCGTGCCGGTCGCTGCCCCACAGCGCGCTCGGTGGCTTGGCGGCCTTGGTGGCGTGGGCGACGGCGGCGCTCCGCCGGGCGGTGGCGGCGGGCGGGCAGCCGTGGAAGTCGCCGCCGCGCAGGACGAGCTCGGTGAGGCCCTTGCCGGTCGGGCGCTGGCGGACCTCGAAGACGCCGCCCCAGAACTGGCCGGTCTGGACGGTGCCCTTGCGGTCCACCGCGGAGGTCAGCGCGACCGTGCCCTTGCGCGCGTCGATGACGGTGCCGGTCGGCAGGGTGGTGGCGGTTGCGAGGTCGACGGGGCTGCCCGACGGTGTCGTGACGGTGACGGCCCCGCGGACGGCCTCGACGCCGACGGTCTGGCCGAGCGCCGGCGCGGGCGCGTCGCCGGCCGC
>JAOPZP010000455.1 GCA_025964055.1 Conexibacter sp. | reverse complement strand
CCCGCCAGGTCCTGGACGACGCCGTCGTGCAGGTCGGAGGCGATGCGCCGGCGCTCCTGGTCGGACGCCTCGATCGCGCGCTCCAGCAGCCGCTCGCGGTCGCGGTGGCCGCGCTGCAGGCGGCGCGCGAGCGACCAGGCCAGCGGCGCCTGGACGAGCAGCAGCACCGCCAGCGCGGCGAGCAGCGTCGGCGCCAGCGCGCGCAACAGCCGCTGCCCGCTGGCGCTGAGGGAGTCAAAACGCTGATAGGTCTCGAACAGCACCGGCGTGCCGTTGGGCGTGCGGATCACCGTGTGCGCCTCCAGCAGCTTGCCCTCCTGGCGCTCGTAGCGGTTCTCCGGCTTGGTGAGATCGCTCAGGTCGGCCTGGGCGCCGCCGTCGGTGAACAGCGCCCGCTCGTCGGAGCCGAGGGCGAACCGCTTGCCGACGATCGCCGGCTCGTCGGAGTAGACGATCCGCCCGTCGCGCGACCAGAGCTTGACGCGGACGACCGACGGGCTCAGCAGCCGCGCCTGCACGACGTCGTCCAGCCGTGCGAGCGCCCGGGCATCACCGGTCAGGATGCCGTCGCGCAGGCCCGCGGATTCGACGAGCGCGCCCTGCAGCACCACGCGATCGCGCGTGTCGCGTTCGGCCTCCCGCACGGTGACCGACCGCAGCGCGAAGAACCCGCCGACGACCACGACCGCGATCGCCGCCAGCGAGGCCAGCATGAAGCGGGCCACCGCGGAGGCGGCGCTGGGGGGCGTGCCGGCCCCGGAGGGCCCGGCGCGGCGTCCGTCGGAGACGAGCATCGGCGCACATGGTGCCGGTCGGCGGCCGGTCGCGGGGCGCGCTGGGACCTTTGTCCCATGGAAAGCGCGACCGGCCGACCCGCACAGTGAGGACATCACCGCACCGAATCCCCGATCGAGGAGGCACCCCATGCTCCGCCGCACCATCCCCGCCACGCTCGCCGTCGCCGCGCTCGGACTGGCCGGCGCCGCTCCCGGCGCCCTCGCCCGTCACGGCGCCGACGACCCGGCCGGCCACGACGCCGGCGACGACCACGGCGTCCACAGCTCCGTCACGCACCGCTCGTCGCAGCGCCGCGGCGTCCACCACCACCGCGGCACCCACCAGCGCCACGGCGGCCACGACGACGGCCCGAACCACACCTAGTCCACTGGTGGACGCGGGGCCGGTCCCATCCGGCCCCGCGCCGCGCCGCTACGCGCCGGCGGTGGCCAGCGCCGGCGCCGGCGCGTCGCTGTACGTCTCGCCGCGCTGCGCCTTCTCGACCAGCGACGCCGGCGGCTCGAAGCGCTCGCCGTAGGTCGCGGCCAGCTCGCGGGCGCGGGCGACGAAGCCCGGCAGGCCGCCCTCGTATCCGTTGATGTACTGCAGCACGCCGCCGGTCCAGCCCGGGAAGCCGATCCCGAAGATCGAGCCGATGTTCGCGTCGGCGACCGACTCGATCACGCCCTCGTCGAGGCACTTGACCGACTCGAGCGCTTCGGCGAACAGCATGCGCTCCTTGAGGTCCTCGAACGGGACCTGGGTGCTCTGGCCGCCGAAGGCCTCCTTCAGGCCCGGCCACAGGCCGGTGCGCTTGCCGTCCTCGTAGTCGTAGAAGCCGGCGCCCGCCAGGCGACCGCCGCGGTCGTACTCGTCGAGCATGCGGTCGACGACCTCCAGCGACGGGTGGCCCTCCCACGCGATGCCCTCCGCCTCGGCGGCGGCCTGGTACTGCGCGCGGATCTTGCGCATCAGGTTGAGGTTCAGCTCGTCCGACAGCTGCAGCACCGGCGCCGGGTAGCCGGCCTGCGAGGAGGCCTGCTCGATGGACGGCGCGGGCACGCCCTCCAGGAGCATCGCGATGCCCTCGTTGATGAACGTGCCGATGACCCGCGAGGTGAAGAACCCGCGCGCGTCATTGACGACGATCGGCGTCTTCTTGATCTGCTTGGCGACGTCGAGCGCGCGGAAGACCGTCGCGTCGCTGGTCTGCTCGCCCTTGATGATCTCCAGCAGCGGCATCTTGTCCACGGGGCTGAAGAAGTGCAGCCCGACGAAGTCGGCCGGCCGCGACACGCCCTCGGCCAGCCGGGTGATCGGCAGCGTCGAGGTGTTGGAGCCCAGCAGGGCACCCTCGGCCAGATGCGGCTCGATCTCGGCGAAGACCTGGGCCTTCACCTTGGGGTCCTCGAAGACCGCCTCGATGACGAGGTCGGCCCCGGCCGCGTCGGCCGGATCGGCCGTCGCGTGGATGAGGGCGAGGAGCGCATCGCCCTGCTCCTGCGTGGAGCGGCCGCGGGAGATCGCCTTGTCGACGAGGTCCTTCGAGTAGCCCTTGCCGCGGTCGGCGTTCTCCTGGCTGACGTCCTTGAGCACGACCTCGATGCCGGCCTTGGCGCAGACGTAGGCGATCGCGGCGCCCATCATGCCGGCGCCGAGCACGACGACCTTCTTGGCGGTGAACGTCTCGACATCGTCGGGGCGCCCGCGCTTGCCGTTGACCTGCTGGAGGTCGAAGAAGAACGCCTGGATCATGTTCTTGGCCACCTGCCCGGTGGCGAGGTCCACGAAGTAGCGGCCCTCGATCTCGATCGCGGTGTCGAAGTCGACTTGCGCGCCCTCGACCGCCGCGGCCATGATGTGGTGCGGAGCCGGGTAGTTGGCGCCCTTGATCTGCTTGCGCAGGTTGGACGGGAACGCCGGCAGGTTCTGCGCCAGCTTCGGGTTGCTCGGCGTGCCGCCGGGCATCTTGTAGCCCTTGACGTCCCACGGCTGGACGATGGGATCCCCGCCCGCCCTGGACTCGATCCAGGCCTTCGCGGCCGGGATCAGCTCCTCGCGCGTGGCGACCAGCTCGTCGACCAGCCCGAGCTCCTTGGCCTTGGCCGGGCGCAGCGGCTTGCCCTGCATCAGCAGCTGCATGAGCGCGTCGACGATGCCGAGCATCCGCACCGAGCGGACCACCCCGCCGCCGCCCGGCAGCAGGCCGAGCTGGACCTCGGGGGTGCCGAGCTGGATCTTGGGGTCGTCGACGACGATCCGGTGGTGGGTGGCGAGCGTGATCTCCAGCCCACCGCCGAGCGCCGCGCCGTTGATGGCCGCCACGACCGGCCGGCCGAGCGTCTCCAGGCGCCGCAGCTGCGACTTCACGAGGCGGATGCCCTGCGCGAACTCCTCGGCCTGGTCCTTGGTCACCGCGAGCAGGTCGTTGAGGTCGCCACCGGCGAAGAACGTCTTCTTGCCCGAGGTGATGACGACGCCCTTGATGTCGTCCTTCTCGGCCTCGAGACGGTCGACCGTCGCGCCCATGGACGCGATGTAGGCCGCGTTCATGGTGTTGGCGCCCTGGTTGGGGTCGTCGATCGTCAGGACGACGATCCCGTCGGCGCCCTTGTCGTACTGGATGGTGGTGGACTCGGCCATGGCTTAGACGGCCTCCACGACGGTCGCGATGCCCATGCCGCCGCCGACGCACAGCGTGCAGAGGCCGTAGCGGCCGCCGGTGCGATGCAGCTCGTCGACGATCGTGCCGAGGATCATGCCGCCGGTCGCGCCGAGCGGATGGCCCATCGCGATGGCGCCGCCGTTGACGTTGACCTTCTCCATGTCCAGCCCCATGTCCTTGACGAAGCGCAGCACGACGGCCGCGAAGGCCTCGTTGATCTCCACGAGGTCGAGCTGGTCGACCGTGATGCCGGCCTTGGCCAGCGCCTTCTTGGAGGCGGGCGCAGGGCCGGTGAGCATGATGGTGGGGTCGGCGCCCGAGACCGCCGTGGCCAGGATGCGGGCACGCGGCGTGAGGCCCAGCGCCTCGCCGGTCTCCTCGTTGCCGATCGCCACCAGCGAGGCGCCGTCGACGATGCCCGACGAGTTGCCCGGCGTGTGGACGTGGTCGATCTTCTCGATCCAGTGGTACTTCTGCAGCGCGACGGCGTCGAAGCCGCCCATGTCGCCCATCGCGGCGAACGAGGGCTTGAGCTTGCCGAGCGTCTCGACCGTCGTGCCCTGGCGGATGAACTCGTCGTGGTCGAGCACCGTGTGCTCGTTGAGGTCCTTGACCGGGATGACGGAGTCCTTGAAGCGGCCCTCGGCCTGCGCGGTGGCCGCGCGGTCCTGGGAGCGCGCGGCGTAGGCGTCGACGTCGTCGCGCGTGAAGCCCTCGACCGTGGCGATCAGGTCGGCGCCGACGCCCTGCGGGATGAACGACGTGTCGTAGTTGGTCTCGGGGTCCATCGCCCACGCGCCGCCGTCGGAGCCCATCGGGACGCGCGACATCGACTCGACGCCGCCGGCGAAGACCAGGTCCTCCCAGCCGGAGGCGACCTTCTGCGCGGCGATGTTCACGGCCTCCAGGCCGGAGGCGCAGAAGCGGTTGAGCTGCACGCCGGCCACGGTGTCGGGCAGGCCGGCCTTGATGGCCGCCGTCTTGGCGATGTCGGCGCCCTGGTCGCCGACCGGGGAGACCACGCCGAGCACGACGTCGTCGACCTTGTTGGGGTCCATCCGCTCGTTGCGGATCAGCATCTCGTGCATCAGGCCCACGACGAGGTCGACCGGCTTGGTGCCGTGCAGCGACCCGGTGTGCTTGCCCTTGCCTCGCGGGGTGCGAATCGCGTCGAACACCAGCGCTTCGGTACGTGCCATCGGTTTGTCTCCTCTGGGAAAGGTCGCGCGAAATGTACCAAGAACATTCAGGCCTGAACGCAAACACGCGCCGCGGGCTACGATGGCCGTGCATGGCCGCCACCCCCACCAGCGGCAACGGCGCACGCCGCACCCAGGCGCAGCGCAGCGCCGCCACCCGCGAGGCGCTCCTGGACGCCACGCTCGCCTGCCTGGTCGAGGACGGCTACGCCCGCACCACGACCACGCGCGTGGCCGAGCGCGCCGGGCTCTCGCGCGGCGCCCACCTGCACCACTTCCGCACGCGCAACGCGCTGGTCGCCGCGGCGATCGGGCACCTCGCCGAGCGCTGGACGCAGGAGCTGCTCGCCGCCGCCGAGGACCTCCCCACCGGACGCGAGCGCCTGGCCGAGGGCCTCGACCTCGTGTGGCGCAGCTACGCCAACCCGCTCTTCCAGGCGGCGCTGGACCTCTGGACCCAGGCCCGGACCGACGCCGAGCTGCGCGAGCACCTGCTCGCCGTCGAGCGTCAGCTCGACCGCCAGACGCTCGAGCTCGCCCGCCGGCTGTTCCCGGACCTGGCGGCGCGCCCGACCTTCGAGCCGCTGGTGGAGATGGCGATCTCCACGATCCGCGGCCTGGCGCTGCTCGACACGCTGCACCCCGACGGCGCGCGCAACCGCAAGCAGTGGCCGTCCTGCCGCGCGATGCTCGTCACGCTGCTGCAGGCCGAGCCGGCCGGCGACGACTAGCGGACGGTCACGCGCAGGATCCGATCGTCGCCGGCGCGCGGGGCGCCGCGGCCGTCGCGGTTGGACGTGGTGACCCAGAGCGCGCCGTCGGGCGCGCGGACGACCGTGCGCAGCCGGCCGAAGCGACCCGCCAGCCAGGGCGTGAGCTTGCGCGCGCTCGTGCCGCTCAGGCGCACGCGCAGCACGTCCTGTCCCTGGAGCGCGCCGATGTACATGGTGTTGCCGACGATCGCGGCGCCGCTGGGCGAGGCCTCGTTCGTGGGCCAGGTCACGAGCGGGTTGGTGTACTTGCCGCCGGCGGTGTCGCCGACGCCCTCCACGACCGGCCAGCCGTAGTTGTGCCCGGGTTGGATGAGGTTGACCTCGTCGAAGCGGTTCTGCCCGAACTCGCTCTCCCACAGGCGCCCCTTGGCGTCCCAGGCCAGGCCCTGCACGTTGCGGTGCCCGAGGCTGTAGACGAGCGAGCCCTTGGTGGGGTTGTCGGACGGCGCGGAGCCGTCGGGGTTCATCCGCAGGATCTTGCCGTTGCGGGAGCCGGGGTCCTGGGCGAGCGGCGCGTCGGCGGTCTCCCCCACTCCCGCGTAGAGCTTGCCGTCGGGACCGAAGGCGATCCGGCCGCCGTCGTGGAGGGTCCCGCGGCGCAGCCCGGTGAGGATCGGCCGGATCGGGCCGCCAAGGCGGAAGCGCACGATGCGGTTGTCGGTCCGGGTGGTGACGTAGGCGTACACGAGGTGGTCGCGCGCGTACGCCGGCGACGCCGCGAGGCCCAGGAGCCCGCCCTCGCCGCCGTCGTTGTAGGCCGAGCCGATGGTCATGACGCGCCGCGCCCGCCGGGCCCCCTTGGTGATCCGCACGATCTGGCCGCTGTTGCGCTCGCCGACCAGCGCGTCGCCGCCGGGCAGGAACGCCACGCCCCAGGGAACGCTGAGGCCGGTGACCAGGGTGCGCACCGTGCCGGCGGCCGCGGCGCTGGCCCCGGGCGTCGCGGGCACGGTCACCGTCACCGTCACCGGCACCGTTGCCGTGTCGCGCGCCGGCGCCGCGCCGGTCGTCGTCGCCGACGTGCCGCCGCAGGCCGCGAGCGCCGCCGTGCCGCAGACCGCCATCGCCATGCGCAAGCGCGTCATCTCCGCGGTGCTCACCGCCGCCGCGGCACGGCAAACGTGCCGGCGGCGCGCCAGGACGCGCTCAGCGCCGCAGCGCCGCGGGCCGCCGGC
>JAOPZP010000438.1 GCA_025964055.1 Conexibacter sp. | reverse complement strand
CGCCGGCTGCCACTGCCGGCCGTGGCGGCGTTGACCGCCGCCATCGGTCGCGCGGACCGCCACGGCGCGCCGCTGGGCCCGGCGCTGGACGCGCTGGCCCAGGAGGCCCGGGCGCAGCGCGCGCGAGCGCTGCACGAGCAGGCCGCGGCCGCCGCGCCGCGGATCCAGCTCGCCGTCGCGCTCCTGCTGGTGCCGGCGGTCCTGCTCTTCGTCGCGGCCGGGCTCGTGCATGGACTGCGATGACGCGCGATACGGTCGCCGCATGGCGCCGGACCCCCTGCGACTCGATCCCGCCACGTTCCAGCTGCCCGTCGGGCGCATGCGGGCCGGGTACTACAGCGATGCCTACTTCAACTCCACCAAGGAGCTGCTGGAGGCCGAGGACCGCCACCCGCGCGTCAAGATGCAGGTCTTCCAGAAGCTGGACACGCTGCTCGGGGGCGTCGACGAGGCGATCGCCGTGCTCCGCGTCGCCGCGGGCCACGTCGGCGACGACAGCATCTGGGTGCCGGCGTGGGATGACCTGACGGTGCACGCCCTGCACGAGGGCGACGTCGTCGCCCCGTTCGAGACGGTGATGACCATCGAGGGCGACTACGCGCAGTTCGCGCACCTCGAGACGGTCTACCTCGGGTCGATGGCGCGCCGCTCGCTGATCATGCGCAACGTCCGCGACGTGGTGTCGGCGGCGCGCGGCAAGGAGATCCTGTTCTTCCCGGCCCGCCACGACCACTGGCTCGTGCAGACGGGGGACGGCTGGGCCGCCCACATCGCCGGCGCCATCGGCGTCTCGACCGACGCGCAGGCGTCGTGGTGGGGCGGGCGTGGCGTCGGCACCGTCCCGCACGCGCTCATCGCCGCCTACGACGGCGACACGGTCGCGGCCTCGCGCGCCTTCGCCCATCGCTACGGCGACGAGATCAACGTCACCGTGCTCGTCGACTTCGAGAACAACTCGGCGCGGACCGCCGTCGAGGTCGCCGACGCGCTCGGCGACGAGCTGTGGGGCGTCCGGCTCGACACGTCGGAGCGGCTCGTCGACGAGACGCTCGGCGACCTGGGCAAGGACGCGCCGCGCGGCGTCAACGTCGAGCTCACCCGCCGTGTGCGCCAGGCGCTCGACGACGCCGGCCACCAGCGCGTCCACATCGTGGTCTCCGGCGGCTTCGACGCCGCCAAGATCCGCGAGTTCGAAGCGCAGGAGGCGCCGGTCGACGCCTACGGCGTCGGCTCCTCGCTCCTTCGCGGCCAGAACGACTTCACGGCCGACATCGTCACCGTCGACGGCCGGCCGCGGGCGAAGGTGGGGCGCGAGGAGCGCCCGAACCCGCGCCTGCAGCTCGTCACCTGACCGCTAGGGAACCGAGACGGCCGCCTTCAGGCGCACCACGTCGCCGCTGGACGTGACGCCTGCGGCGGCGGGACCGAACGCGTCGAGCGTCGGCTTCGCCTGGGCGAAGCCCGGATCGTTCCCGGCCGCCGCGCCGAGCAGCTGCACGAGCTGGGGCATGTCGAGGAAGATCGACGGCTTGGCGCCCTGCAGCAGCCCCGCCGCGGTCTTGAACGGCGCCGAGTCGCCCAGCGGGCTGGCCGGCGCCAGGGCGTCGCGCAGCGCGTCCTTGCCGTAGGCGATGACGAACTTGTCGTCCTTGGCCGCGATCTCGACGGTGCCCGAGCCCGCGTCCAGCGTCAGGCCCGTCGCGCCGCTGACGCCGGTCAGCTCCTTGGGTCGCGCCCCGATCGTCTGCAGCAGGCGGCGCAGCGTCGCGATCGACGCCTTCGACTTGGCCGGGTCCTTGGAGGTCACGACCAGCGCGCCGCCGAGGTCGCTCTTGGTCGTGCCGCGCACGAACAGCGCCGCGTCGCCCATCCAGGACAGCAGGTCCTTCTGGATGTCGATGCCGAGGCTGCCTTGCAGCCCCTGCAGCAGCGCCTGCGGATCGAGGCCGCCGGCCGCGCCGCCGCCCTTGCCGAACCCGGCCAGCGCGCGCTGCACGGTGCCGCCCAGGTCGCCGACGCCGATGCTCAGCCACGAGCCGGCGGGCACGGCGGCCGCCGCGCCCGGGCCGTCGCCCGCACCGGTCTGGACGGAGACGCCGATGGCCGCGGCGTCGACGTGCAGCGCGTCCTTGGCCACGTCCAGCGACGCGGCGAACGACCGCAGCCCCGAGCCGGCGAGCAGCCCCTTCAGCGCTTGGGAGGCCTGGCCGGCGCCGGCGCCCGAGCCCCCGGCGCTTGCGCCCGGCATCGCGCCCTGCACGAGGTCGAACACCCGCGACGGGTCGGCATAGAGGAACCCGAGGCCGTCGGTGCCGACGGTGGCACGGGCCTCCTTGAAGTTCTTGGCGTTGGCCAGCGTGTCGCCCGACCGCGCGTCGATCGCCGATTTCAGGCCCGGCTCGGTCCCGACGAGCACGACGTGGTCGACGACCGCGGCGGCGACGTCGCCGGCGCTCGTGAAGCGGTAGTCCACGTTGCGGTAGGTGCGCTTCTCGGCGCCCTCGAGCCCGTCGACGAACCGGCCCGCGGCGGCGTCGTCCTTGGACGCGATCGCCGCGACGACGTCGGGCTTGGAGGCGCCGCGCACGCCCGTGACCGCGATCCCGGCGCGCTTGCCCAGCCACGGCTCGACGTCCTTGGCGTACGTGATGCCCTGGGCCTCGAGGCCGTGGTCGATCAACCCGATGATCTTGGCCCCGGGATCGCCCGTGCGCAGGATCCGGCCGGCCACCGCCTTGGCGTTGGCGCCGAGCTCGCCGTCGGGCTGGACCTGGGCCTCCACGTACGCGGGCGCGGACGCGGGGACGAAGGCGGCGGGATCGGCGCCGGGGTCGCCACCGGCCGACGAGCCGGCGCTGCCGCAGCCGGCCAGGGGGAGGGCGACGGCCGCGGCCGCCACGAAGGCCGCCGCGCAGCGGGGCAGGAGGGAGGTGGCCATGGGCGAATGGTACGGACGCAGGCGCGTCCGAGACCCCGATCTGGACCGCTGGCCCGGGCCTCCCACGAGCTCCCACCGAAGGCACACCCGGCGGACGGAACCACCGCGATCCCGCAATCGCCCTTGCGGGCGCCCGTTCTGCAACGCGGCGTGCGCTTCCTGGCCGGACGGACGACCCCGTTCTCCCACCGCCGAAAACCCAGTCCCCAAGCGGGATCTCGGGCGTTCCCGACCCCTTGGGTGTCCGAGGGTGGGGAAAAGTGTGGGATTGGTGTTGCATCGTGGGTGAAGGTGGGATAGAACGCTCCCTGCGGACCGGGGTGGAGAGGCTCCTCCCACCTCTCCACCCCGGCCCCCTTCCTTCTCTGCGATGCAGCCGTCCACATGGACACCTCGTTCACCGGCCAAGCCGACTACACCCTCGACGCCAAGAACCGCCTCACGGTTCCTGCGCGCTATCGGGGTGCGCTCGAAGGCGGCCTCGTCCTCGCCAAGGACATCGAGCCCTGCGTCGCGATCTGGCCGACGGCCGGCTACGACGACTTCCGGCGCGCGGCGCTGCAGGACGTGCACCCGATGAGCCAGCGCGGGCGCAAGATCATGACCTTCCTCTCCGCCAACTCCACGCCCGGCGGGCTCGACAGCGCGGGCCGCGTGCCGATGCAGCCGTTCCTCATGGACCACGGCAAGCTCACGCGCGAAGTGACCGTGGTGGGCGCCGGCGACCACCTCCAGATCTGGAACCGCGAGGCCTGGACGGCCTACAACGACCAGCTCGCGGCCGACATCTTCGACATCTCGGCGGCGTTCGACGCGCCGGCGACCGCGTGATGCTCACTATCCCTTATGACATGACCGCCTCCCACGTCCCGGTCCTCGCCGGGGAGCTCATCGAGGCGCTGGACCCGCAGCCGGGCCAGATCGCCGTCGACTGCACGTTCGGCGCGGGCGGCCACGCCCGCCTGATCGCCGAGCGCCTCGGCTCGACCGGCACGCTCATCGCCATCGACCGCGACCCCGTCGCCGAGGCCCACTTCGAGGCGCTCGCCGCCGAGGTGCCGTGCCAGATGCGCTTCCTGCACGCCTCGTTCGCCGACGGCCTGCGCGAGCTGGCCGCCGAGGGGATCCGGCCCGACATGGTGTACATCGACCTCGGCATCTCCTCGATGCAGGTCGACACCTGGGAACGCGGGTTCTCCTACAGCTACGACGCGCCGCTGGACATGCGCATGGACTCCGAGCAGGAGCTCGACGCGCGCACGGTCGTCAACACGTGGGACGAGCGCCGCATCGCGCAGCTCCTGCGCGAGTACGGCGACGAGCGCTACGCGGGGAACATCGCCCGCGCGATCGTCCGCGTCCGCGCCGAGCGCGAGATCGGCACCACGAGCGAGCTGGTCGACGTCATCTCCAACGCGATCCCCGCGCGCGCCCGCTTCGGCGGCGGCCACCCGGCCAAGCGCTCGTTCCAGGCGATCCGGATCGCGGTCAACGACGAGCTCGGCCAGGTCGACGCCGCGCTGCCGATCGCGTGGGACCTCCTGCGCGTAGGTGGCCGGTTTGCAGGCATTTCCTTCCACAGCGGCGAAGACCGGCGTGTGAAGCGCTTCCTCGCCGCCCGCGCGCAGGGGTGCACCTGCCCGCCGAGCCTGCCGGTCTGCGTCTGCGGCCGCACGCCCGAGGCCGAGCTGATCGGCCGGGGCATCGCGCCGTCGGCCGGCGAGATCGCCAGCAACCCCCGTTCGACGTCCGCGCGGATGCGGGCGGCCCGCAAGCTCAGGGAAGAGGACTGATCAGATGACCCCGCCTGCCGCCACCGCTGCCGGCCGCACGCTCCCGCGCACCGCCGTCCCGCGCGCGCCCCGCCGGGTGTCCGGCCCCGCCCGTCCCGCCTCGCGGACCCGGAGGGTGGGTGGGACCGGA
>JAOPZP010000418.1 GCA_025964055.1 Conexibacter sp. | reverse complement strand
GACGCCGAAGGCGAGCAGAAGGGGGCGGGCGGGGCCGCCCTTGTTGCGACGGCGGCGGCGCTGTCGTTCGCGGCGGGACATAAGGGTGGCGGGCGCGGTCAGCCCCTCCCCAGGGCACGCACGCAGGTCGGTGATTCTACCCAGGGCGGCCGAACCCTCTCGCCGGTTGCGTTCAGCGGACGGCGGCGTCGCGCAGCGTGGCGAGCGCCGTGGCGCGCAGCTCCCCCTCGGCGGCGAGGCGCTCCGCGGGCGCTCCGGGGCGCCCCATGACCAGGATCCGGAGGCCGTCCTGGGTGATCTCGGCGATGCGGGCGCGGACGCCGTCGAGGGCGTCGAGGGCCGCGAGCGCGGCGGCCTCGTCGGCGTCGGGCGCCAGCCAGAGCGAGATCTCGATCGCGACGGTGCTCGTGCGGATCGAGTCGTTGCGCAGCACGCCGCTGGCCAGGCGCTCGTTGGGGATCAGGATCCGCGCGTCGGCGCCCGTGCGCAGCCACGTGTAGGTCAGCCCGACGTCCTCGACCGTGCCGGTCTCGCCCTCGAAGGTCACCAGATCGCCGATCCGCAGCGGCTGGACGACGGCGAGCAGGATCCCGGCGACCGCGTTGGCCAGCGTCTGGCGCGCGGCGAAGCCGATCACGGCGGCGGTGATCGCGCTGGAGGCGAGGATGGTGCGCCCGACGCGGTCCAGCGAGTTGAACTGCGACAGGGCGACCGCGATGGCGATCACGATGATGGTCGCCTCGATCGCGCGGCGGGCGAAGCGCAGGCGCGTGGCCGCGTCGCGCGAGAGGCCGCGGTCGCCGGCGACGGCGATCGCGAGCCGTCCGGCGCGGCGGACGAGGAAGCGATCGACGACTACCACGGCCACGACGGCGAACAAGATCGTTCCGACCGCGGTGAAGAGGTTGTCGTACTTATCGAGGAAGGACTGGGCTGCGACGATGTGCCACACGTGGGCGTGACCGTACAAAAGCCGCAGGCTTCGCCGCGGCCGGGCGCGCCGGGGTGGCGCGCCGACTTCGCCGTCGCCTGGCGCGCCTTCTGGCTCTCGCGGGTGGTCGTGTGGGTCGCTGGGATCGGCGCGATCGCGGTCTGGGGCGTGCACGCCGGGCACGAGGTGGCCTTCGATCCCGCGGGTCTCACGCGCCCGTTCGGCGCCTTCGGCGACCTGCTGGTCGCGCCGGCGGCGCGCTGGGACTCCGTCTGGTTCCTGACGATCGCCGACTCGGGCTACGGCGGGGGCGACCGCGCCGCGTTCTTCCCGCTCTACCCGCTGCTGGTGCGGATCGGCGGCGTGCTCGGCTCGCCGCTGGTGGCGGCGATCGCGGTGTCGTGCGCGGCGTTCGTCGTGGCGCTGGCCGCGCTGCACCGCCTCGCGGTGATCGAGGTGGGGGAGGAGGGCGCGCGCTGGACGGTGCTCTCGCTGGCGCTGTTCCCCGGCGCGCTGTGGTTCTCGGCGGCCTACTCGGAGTCGCTGTTCCTGATGGTGTCGGTCGGCGCGGTCCTGGCCGCGCGCCGGCGCCGCTGGGTCCTGGCGGGGCTGTTGGGCGCCCTTGCCGCAGCGACCCGCAGCGCCGGGCTGGTGCTGCTCGTGCCGCTCGCGCTGCTGTGGCTCGACGCCCGGCGTGCGCACGAGGCGCGCACGGTCGACGTGCTGTGGCTGGCGCTCGTGCCGCTCGGGCTGGCCGCGTTCTCGGGCTACCTGGCGCTGAGCGGCCACCCGGCGGACGCACCGTTCTCGGCCCAGGACACCTGGCACCGCAGCCTGGCCGGACCGTGGGCGGGCGTGCGCGACGGCGCCGTGGCGGCGTGGGACGGGGCGCGGCAGCTCGCCCACGGATCCAACGACCCCGTGTACTTCACCAAGGCGGGCGGCGACCCGATGGCCATCGGGCGCCACAACATCGCGCTGTTCGCCTGCCTGCTGCTCGCCGTGCCTGCGCTCGTCGGCGCGCTGCGCCGGCTGCCCCTGGCCTACGGCGCCTACGCGCTGGTGGCGCTCCTGCTGCCGCTGTCCTATCCCGTCGCGCCGCAGCCGCTGATGTCGCTGGTGCGCTTCGAGGGCGTGCTGTTCCCGCTGTTCATCTGGCTGGGCTGGTGGCTGGCGCGCGGGCCGGCGTGGCGGCGGACGGTGGTCCTGACGGTGTTCGCCGTGGCCCTGGCCGCGTGCAGCGCGCTGTTCTCGACCTGGCACTGGGTGGCCTAGAACGTGCTTCCGCGCCGCGCCGTGCTGCTCGACGCGCTCGGCGTCCTGCTGGAGCTCGAGCCGCCCGCGCCGCTGCTGCGGGCCGAGCTGGCGGCGCGCGGCGTCGTGATCACCGAGGAGGAGGCCCACACGGCGCTGCGCGCCGAGATCGCCTACTACCGCGCCCACCACGACGAGGCCTCCGACGTCGAGCGCCTCGAGGAGCTGCGCGACCGGTGCGCGGCGGTGCTCGACGCGGCGCTGCCGCCGCACGCCCGCGGCCTGGCCGACCTGCGCGCGGCGCTGCTGGCGAGCCTGCGCTTCCGGCCCTACCCCGAGGTGCCCGCGGCGCTGGCCGCGCTGCGCGACGGCGGCGGGACGCGCCTGGTCGTCGTGAGCAACTGGGACGTCTCGCTGCACGGCGTGCTGGCCGACACCGGCCTGGCGCCGCTGGTCGACGCGGCGATCAGCTCGGCGGAGTGCGGCGCGGGCAAGCCGGCCCCGGCGATCTTCGCGCGGGCGCTGGAGCTGGCCGGCGGCGTCGCGCCCGGCGCGGCGCTGCACGCGGGCGACACCGTCGCCGCCGACGTGGAGGGCGCCCGGGCTGCGGGCATCCTCCCGGTGCTCGTCGCCCGCGACGGAACGGCGGCGCCGCCCGGCGTGGCCGTGCTCGAAGACCTACGAGGGCTGCCGGCGCTCGCGGCGGCCTATCTTCCCTAGCGATGACGAGCCTGCCGGCCGCCGGACACCCCTCTCCGCCCGAGCACCCCGAGCGGCCCGACGGCGCGCCCGGTCGCGGGACGCTG
>JAOPZP010000413.1 GCA_025964055.1 Conexibacter sp. | reverse complement strand
GTGTGGTCGGGCCTGGCCCTGCTGTACCTCTTCATCCCGATCTTCATCGTCGTCCTCTACTCGTTCAACGACAACCGGGGCCGCTTCAACTTCACCTGGCAGGGCTTCACGCTCAAGCACTGGGAGCACCCGTTCGCCAGCGCGGACCTCACCAACGCGCTGCAGAACTCGCTGCTCATCGCGCTGGTCTCGACGATCATCGCCGTCGCCCTGGGCACGTTCATGGCCCTGGCGCTCGTGCGCTACGGGTTCCGCGGCCGCTCGCTGGCGGACTTCTTCATCTTCCTGCCGCTCGCCACGCCCGAGGTCGTCCTGGGCGCGTCGCTGCTGGGACTGTTCCTGACGCTGCACGTCGCCACCGGCTTCACGACGATCGTCATCGCGCACGTGATGTTCACCGTGTCCTACGTGGTGGTGACCGTCAAGGCGCGATTGGAGGGCATGGACCGCCACATCGAGGAGGCGGCCATGGACCTCGGCGCCACCGAGATGACGACGTTCCGCAAGGTGACGCTGCCGATGATCGCCCCGGGCGTCGCCTCGGCGGCCCTGCTGGCGGCGGCGATCTCGGTGGACGACTACGTCGTGACGAGCTTCAACGCCGGGCAGACGCAGACCTTCCCGCTGTACATCTTCGGCGCCACGCGCCAGGGCGTGCCGGCGGAGGTCAACGTCCTGGCGACGATGCTGCTGCTCGCCGTGCTGGTCCTCATGTTCGCCAACGTCATGGTCCAGCGGGCGCGGGCCCGGCGCGACACGCGCCGGTCCGAGGGCGGCCCCGACGAGCTGGCCACCGAGGTCGCCGTCGAGCTGGCCGGGGCATCGGCCCGGGGGTAGGCCACTCGCGGGTAGGCTCGCGCGCCATGCGCGCCGTCGTCATCACCAAGACCGGCGGTCCGTCCGTCCTGCAGGTGCAGGAGCGGCCGGACCCGTCGCCGGGCCCGGGGCAGGTGCGCATCGCGGTGCGCGCGGCCGGCGTGAACTTCGCCGACACGCTCGCGCGCGTGGGTCTGTACGACGACGCGCCGCCGCTGCCCGGCGTCGTCGGCTACGAGGTCGCCGGCGAGATCGCCGAGGTGGGGGAGGGCGTCGACGCGGCACGGGTCGGCGACCGCGTCATGGCCGGCACGCGCTTCGGCGGCTACGCCGAGCAGGTGGTCGTCGCCGTCGGCGACGCGATCCCGCTGCCCGACCACCTCGGCTTCGAGCAGGGCGCCGCCATCCCGGTCAACTACGCCACCGCGTGGGCGGCATTGCTGGGCTTCGGCTCGCTGCAGCCCGGCGAGCGCGTGCTCGTCCACGCCGCGGCCGGCGGCGTGGGCATCGCGGCACTGCAGCTGGCGGCCCGCCACGGCGCCGAGGTCCACGGCACGGCGTCGCCCGGCAAGCACGGCCGGCTCGCCGAGCTGGGCCTGCACCGTGCCATCGACTACCGGCGCTCCGGATGGCACAAGGGCCTGCCGAGCTACGACGTCATCCTGGACCCGATCGGCGGCCGGTCGTTCGCGCGCTCCTACGGGCTGCTGCGCCCCGGCGGCCGGCTGATCGCCTACGGCGCGTCGTCGATCCAGGAGGGCGAGACGCGCTCGGTGCGCCGGGTGCTGCCGCAGGCCGCCCGCATGTTCCGCGGGTTCGACCTCATCAAGCAGATGGGCGAGTCCAAGGCCGTCATCGGCCTCAACATGCTGCGGCTGTGGGACGACCGCGGGACGCTGCAGCCGTGGATCGGCCCGGTGGCCGAGGCGCTGGCCGACGGGACGGTCGCGCCCGTCGTGCACGCCGCCGTGCCATTCGCCGAGGCTGCCGAGGCGCACCGCATCCTCGCGGCGCGCGAGAACGTGGGCAAGGTCGTCTTGGTTCCCTGATTCGGGGCTGCTAGGCTCGCGAGCAGGACATGTCGTACCTCCCGCTCGACCTCCGACTTCTTCTGCTCCTCCCCCGCTAGGGGGATCAGCTGCGCGTGGCGGCCGCCTGAAGCCGCGAACCACTGAGAAGAGTCGAAGCACCCGAGCCGAACACCAACGGAGAAGAAGGACATGTCGATGACCCCCGAAGACCCGAACCGCGTCCTGCTGTTCGACACCACCCTGCGCGACGGCGAGCAGTCGCCCGGGATCTCGCTGAACACCGCGGAGAAGCTCGAGATCGCCCAGCAGCTCACGAGGCTCGGGGTGGACATCATCGAGGCCGGCTTCCCGATCGCGTCGCCCGGCGACTTCGACGCGGTCCGGACCATCGCCCGCGAGGTCGAGGGCCCCGTGATCTGCGGCCTGGCTCGTGCCAACGCCTCCGACATCGACCGTGCATGGGAGGCGATCCGCGACAGCGAGCGACCTCGGATCCACACGTTCCTGTCGACGTCCGACATCCACATCGAGCACCAGCTGCAGTCCACACGCGAGGACGTCAAGGGCCTGGCCCGGGCGTCGGTGGCGCAGGCCAAGGCGCTCTGCGACGACGTCGAGTACTCGCCGATGGACGCCACGCGCTCCGACATCGAGTTCACCGCCGAGGTCGTGCAGATCGCCCTCGACGAGGGCGCGACGACCATCAACATCGCCGACACCGTCGGCTACGCGACGCCCGACGAGTACGCCGCGTTCCTGACGCGCCTCTACGCGCTCGTCCCCGACCTGCACGGCGTCGTGCTCTCCACCCACTGCCACGACGACCTCGGGCTGGCGGTCGCCAACTCGATCGCGGGCGTCCAGGCGGGCGCGCGGCAGATCGAGTGCGCCGTCAACGGCATCGGCGAGCGCGCCGGCAACGCCGCGCTGGAGGAGCTCATCATGCTCCTGCACACGCGCCGCGCCCACCTCGGCTACACGACGGGCGCCGTGACGACCGAGATCGCGCGCACCAGCCGGCTGGTCTCGCGCCTCACCGGCTACGCCGTGCAGCCCAACAAGGCGATCGTCGGCCGCAACGCGTTCGCCCACGAGTCGGGCATCCACCAGGACGGCGTGCTCAAGGAGCGCTCGACCTACGAGATCATGGACGCGCGCTCCGTGGGCCTGGACGCCAACTCGCTGGTGCTCGGCAAGCACTCCGGCCGCGCGGCGCTGCGCCAGGCGCTGGAGGACCTCGGCTACACGATCGACGGCGCCCAGCTCAAGCAGGCCTTCGAGCGCTTCAAGGAGGTCGCCGACCGCAAGAAGCAGGTCACCGCGCTCGACCTCGAGGCGCTGGTCACCGACGAGCTGCGCGCCGACGTCCAGGGCTACTCGCTGGAGTGGTTCGAGGTCGAGGCGTCCAACCGCCGCCCGCCGCACGCGACCGTGGCGGTGCGCACGCCGCAGGACACCGTCCTGGAAGGCTCGTTCACCGGCGATGGGCCGGTCGACGCGATCTTCCGGGCGATCAACAGCGCCACGGGGATCGACGCGCGCCTGCGCGAGTTCCGCGTCGACGCGGTCACCGGCGGGCAGGACGCGCTCGGCGAGGTCAGCGTCGTCGTCGAGCTCGGCGCGCCGGAGGAGGCGGTCAAGTCCGACACGCCCGGCGTGCTCACCGGCGCCCGCGTCACCGGCGCCGGCCAGGCCGTGGCGACCGACATCATCGAGGCCGCGGCGATCGCCTACGTCCGCGCGCTGGGCAACGCGGTGAACAAGGCGCGGGCCGTGCTCTCCGAAGCCGAGCTCGCGCAGACGCCGTAGGGATGGCGCGGGACCTGCTCGCCGCCGAGGCCGTCGCCCGGACGACGGCCGAGCTCGTCCGGGTCCCGAGCATCACCGGCGACGAGCGCGCCGTCCTGCAGCGCCTCGGCGAGCTCGCCGAGGCGCTGGGCCTGCGCGCCGAGCTCGTCGCCTACGACCTGGCGGCGCTGCGCGCGCACCCCGGCCACCCGGGCGAGGAGGCGCAGCGTGAGACGCTCTACGGTCTGACCGTCGTGGGCGGCGCGCTGGGGGCGCCACGGCGGCTGGCGCTGTGCGGCCACCTCGACGTGGTCGGCGTCGGCACCGACCGCTGGGCCCTGGGCGACCCGTTCTCGGGGGCGATCGAGGGCGGCTCCGTCCACGGCCGCGGCAGCGTGGACATGAAGGGCGGCGTGGCCGCGGCCCTCCACGCGCTGGCGGCGGCCGGCCCGGCGGCTGGGTGCGAGGTCGTGCTGCACGCCGTGTCCTCCGAGGAGGACGGTGGCCTGGGTGCGTTCGCCGCGCTGCACGCCGACGCGGCCTTCGACGGGTGCGTGATCCCGGAGCCCACGGGGTTCGGCGTGGTCTGCGCCCAGGCGGGCGCGCTGACCTTCACCGGCGTCGTGCACGGGCGCGCGGCGCACGCCGCCGAGCGCCTGCACGGCGTCAGCGCGATCGACCGCTACGTGCCGATCCACCAGGCGCTCGGCGCGCTCGAGACGCGGTTGAACGCCGCCGTCGCGCACCCGCTGATGGCGCAGCTGCCGCTGCCCTACCCGCTGGTCGTCGGGCGCGCGAGCGCGGGGGAGTGGTCGAGCTCGGTGCCGGACCGACTGGAGTTCGAGGGCCGCGCACCCGTGCGCGTGGGCGAGGACGTCGCGGCGGCGCGGGCGGCCGTCGAGGCCGCGGTCGCGGCCGCCGCGCCCGACGACGGGCTGGCCGTCG
>JAOPZP010000398.1 GCA_025964055.1 Conexibacter sp. | reverse complement strand
GGCGCGCGCGCCGGCCGCGCAGGCGGGAGCGGCGCGGGTGCGCGGCGACGGTCTGCAGGACGAGCACGTGCTCGGGCTCGCCCGCGTGCCCGCGCAGGACGTAGCGGCCGTCGGCCGGGCCGAGCTCCCACGGCAGCTCGAGCTGCACGAAGCGGAAGCGCGACCCGGGGGCCGGAGCGTCCAGGGCGCTACTCGCCCTTGTGGGCGTCGCTGGCGCGCTTCGGGACGTCGATCGCGTACTGCGAAGGCTGCGTGAGCACCTTCGGGTTGTCGATCTGGCCGAGGCGGTTGATCAGCTTGATCCACTGCTTGGGCTTCAGCGCCGAGTTGAGCTGGCGGCCGAGCTTGGAGTCGGTGCCGTACAGCGGCCGGAAGCCGATGTGGATGTGGTCGGCGTGGTCGGGCAGCGACAGGGTGTTGTCGGCGCCGTCGAAGGTCATGAGGCTGATGATCTGGTGGGGCTTCATGGTGCCCTGCAGGGTCAGCAGCCGGCGGATCGTCATGTCGGTGATCGAGCCGGCGCCCTGGTGGCCGATGATCGGGATGCCGTTGATCGCGGCGACGTCGACGGCGCTGCCGGTCGAGTGCTCGGAGACGTTGCCCGAGGCGGTCATCAGGCTGTGGCCGCACTCCAGCGCGCTGACGGTCGGCTTGAGGCCGGAGGCCGAGAGGAACTCGAGGGTGGCCAGGACGCGGCGGTCGATGTTGCCGGCCTTGATGTCGCGGCGGCCGCAGTCGTAGACCGAGATCCGCGAGTCGCTGAGCACGCGGCGCTGCAGCGACTCCTTGCTCATCAGCAGGATCTGGCCGATCGAGGGGTTCTTGGCGTCGGGGCCGAAGAAGGGGTTCTTGCCGGAGGCGCGGTAGATCGCGGTGGACTCCAGCAGCTTCCAGCCGTCGAGGATCGGCTTGGGGTCGATCCGCGGCGCGCCCTGGCCGGCGGGGCGGACCTCGAAGAGCAGGTGCGGCGCGACGTGCTTCTGGGTCTTGCCGATGCGACCCAGGACGGTGCCCGCCACGACCTTCGAGCCGACCTTCAGGCGCTTGATCGTGACGTCCTTGGAGTTCAGCCCGAGCACCTTGGTGAGGCCGGCCTGGTACTGCGTGCTGCCGCTCTGGAAGTCGCGGTTCAGAAGCTGCTCCTCGCCGCCCTTCTTGTAGGACGCGGGGCGCGACGGGTTGGCGAACGCGCGCTCCTTGGCGACGTCGACCTGCGTGGAGCCCGTCACCGTGACCTTGCGGGCGACGGCCTGGGAGGCGACCTCCTGCGAGCCGTTGACGGCCTTCTTGGCCGCGGCCTTGGCGCCCGGCTGGGTGCCGGCGCTGGCGGCCTGCGTCGGCTTGGGGTCCTTCTGCGGGAGCTTGAGCTCCTTGGCGACCTGCGCCTTGGAGACGGTCTGCGCCTTCGGGACCGCGTAGGCCGCGGCGATCTTCTTGAGGTGTGCGTACGTGTAGGTGTTGCCGTACACGTCCTGGAGCTGGATGAAGCGGCCGAGGCGCTTGGTGCGGCCGATCTTGACGATCCGGCCGTCCTGCGTCGCGATCGCGCCGGAGCCCGCCTTGGCGTACACGTTGATCCCGCGGCGGCTCGTGTTGGCCTCGACCGGCATGGCCGCGTTGTGGCCCTTGGCGATCTTCTGGTTCAGCGCGCGCTCGGACAGGTCGTCGGCGTAGGTGGCCTTGGCGGCGACGGGGAAGTGGCCCTGCGTCAGGCCGGTGAGCGAGCCGACGAGATCGGACGGCAGGCCGCCGATGAGGCGGGCGCGCATGAGGACCGAGTCGACGTACCAGTCGGCGTGGTTGTAGGCGAAGATCGCCTGGCGCACGTCGGTGTCTGCGCCGGCGGCCTTGAGGTAGCGCGCGGCCGCGAAGATCGCGTCGACGGGGTTGAAGGGGTCCTTCTTGCCGTCGTGGTTGGCGTCGACGCCGTACTGCTTCCACGTGGACGGCATGAACTGCATCCAGCCCAGGGCGCCGGCGCTGGAGACGTTGAGGTTGCGGCCGTAGTCGGTCTCGATCTCGTTGATGCCGGCCAGGACCTCCCAGCGCACGCCGTACTCGATGCCGGCGGCCTGGTAGATCGGCAGCAGGAACGGCGGGATGCGGAACTTGTCGATGAAGAAGTTCGGCACCCCGATCGGGGCGGCGCCGGGCAGCGCCTGCGAGAAGGTGGGGTTGGCGGCCGTCGGCGTGCCGTCGCCCTGGCGGATCGCCGAGGCGTCGGGCTTCTGGTCGGCCTTGGCCTGGTCGGACGCGGCGGTGTCGCCGGTCGCCTTGCGCTTGGCCCTGCCGGTGGTCTTCTGGCCCTGCTGGCCGCCCGCCGAGACCGAGGGGCCGCTGTCGCCGGGGGCCGGCGTGCCGTCGGTCGGCGCGGGCGTCGCGGAGGTCGGGTCGGCCGGGGCGGTGCTCGTGTCCGTGCTCGCGGGCGCGGCCGCGGGATCCGGGGCGGTGCTGGTGTCCGTGCTCGCGGGCGCGGGCGCGGCCGCGGGATCCGGGGCGGTGCTCGTGCCGGTGTCGACCGGGGGCGTGACGGCGGGCGACGGAGCGGTGGAGGTGTCGGTCGCTCCCGCGCCCAGGGGCGTGGAGGCGCCCGGCAGCGCCGAGGTGTCCGTGGGAGCGTCTGCGGGCGCGTCGACCTGGACCGTGACGGTCTGGCCGCCCAGCAGCGTGACGGTGATCGTCCGCAGCTGCGCGGACGCAGGGAAGACGGCAGCACCGAACCCCGCCGTGAACACTCCGGCGGACATGAGTCCGATCAGCAGCTTGCGCCGTCTCATGAAATGGTGACTTCTCCTCCAGCGGCCCGGTCAGGCCCGATCGCGCCGCGCACGCGGCGTGACCCTACCAAGGGGCATCGATCGGGGGTCGGGGACGCTACTTGCATGGTTGTGGTTGTGCAAACGCCAACCGGCACGGTGCTTCGAGATCCGGTGACGTGCAGCTCTAGGAGAAGCACTGGCCTCAAAGATCGACCGGACGGGGCGCAGACTTGAAGTCCGGACGTCCAGGATCAGCGCCGAGTTGCGTCCAGCGGTCACCCGGAGAACTCTCTCATGCTCGACCTGAGCCTGAGTGTTTGGGACCGCCGGGGACGCCGGGTACGGTTCCCCGGGTCCCCGGGACGCCATCCACCTTCGAGAGGCACGGCATGACTGATCACCCAAGCAGCGACGGGCTGCGCGAGCGGCTCCAGAAGCAGGGCGAGGACGCGCTGGGCAAGTTCGCCCAGGACCTCCTCGAGAGCCCGCTGGTGCACAGCGCGGTGGCGCGGGCGTTCACCGCTCGCGAGAAGGCCGTCCAGGCCCAGGAGGCCACGATGGGCGCCCTGAACCTGCCGTCGGCCGCCGATCTGGAGCGCCTGACGCGGCGTGTGCGGTCGCTGAGCCAGCGCCTGGAGGGCATCGAGGACGGCGTCGATCGCCTCGACGAGCGCCTCGCCGGGCTTCCGGGCGCCGGGATCGAGCAGCGCCTGGGCGGGATCGAGGAGCGCCTGGGCGCCCTGGACGCCACGCTGGAGAAGCTCGGCAACGAGGTCGAGGCCATGCGCAAGAAGCTGCCGGCGACGCCGCCGCGCCGCGCGGCCGCCAAGAAGCCCGCCGCGGCCAGGAAGCCCGCCGCCTAGGCGCGTCCTCCACGCGGACCGGCCCGGTCGAGGACCGGGCCGGCGGTTGGAGGGGAGGGGGTCGGGGTTGCGGCGCTCACCGACCGGCCGGGACCGGCCGACCGGTGAGCCACCGAGCTGCCGCCGGGGGGTCGTGCTTGGGGGGAGAGGGCGCTCCCCGGGCAGGGGAGGAGGAGAGGTCCCGGGGAGCGCCGGCGGCAGCTGATGTGAGAAGGATCTTGCCGAAGGTCTCGTCCCCAAACCTTTCGGGCTGCCGGTGTCGCGACGTGCGGGTACCCGCCCCTCTGCGGGCCCGGTCAGCCCGAGGTCAACGCCCCGGCGCCCGCCAC
>JAOPZP010000352.1 GCA_025964055.1 Conexibacter sp. | reverse complement strand
GAACTTCGGGACCGCGGCGACGTTCGGTGAGATCGCGTTTGCCGGCGTGCTGATGTGGGTGTTGTTGAAGCGGCCGTGAGGGGGCGCCGATTCTCTGCTGCCGCCTCCGCGAGCCTTCAGCGACCCGGCGCCCCGCCACGGGCGTCGACGGGCCATTGAGTGGCGCTGCGCGGCAGTAGCCGCTCCGGGCCCGCGCTCATGATCGGCGCCGCGGTCCTCTGGGGCACCGTCGGCGTCGTCGTCCTGCACCTTCACGACCACGCCGGCCTCTCGGCCGGCGCGATCGCGTGGTTGCGCTCGCTCGTCGCCGCCGCGGTGCTCGTGCCGGCGGTTGCCGTCGGCGCCCGGCGGCGGCGCGCGCCGATCGCGACCGCGCTGGTCCCCTCGCCCGCCGCGGGGCGGCTCATGCTCGCCGTCGGCGCCGGCACCGCCGCCTTCCAGACCGCGTACTTCGCGGCGGTCGCGATGGTCGGCGTGTCGGTGTCGACGCTCATCTCGCTGGGCCTGACGCCGCTCCTGGTGGCGGTCGCCGAGTCGGTCCTGCTCGGGGCGCGCCACGGCCGGCGCGTGCACGTCGCGGTCGCGGCGTCGATCGCCGGCCTCGTCCTGCTCGTCGCGCCGGGCAGCGACGGCGGCCACCACGACCACTGGCTGCTCGGCTGCCTGCTGGCGGCGCTCTCGGCCGCCGGCTACGCCACCGTGACGCTGATGCTGCGTGCCCGCGACGAGGCCACCGGCGGCGCGACGCTCACCGCGGGCACGTTCGCCGTCGGCGCGGTGCTGCTGGCCCCGCTCGCGCTCAGCGCCGGCCAGCCCGGCGGCTGGAGCGCCGAGACGATCGGCCTGCTCGTCTACCTCGGCCTCGTCCCGTCGGCGCTCGCCTACGCGCTCTTCTTCGCGGCACTGCGCACGCTGCCGGCGACCGCCTCGGCCGTCGCGTCGCTGCTGGAGCCGCTCACCGCGGCGGTCCTGGCCTGGCTGCTGGTCGGCGAGCGCCTCGGCGCGGCCGGCCTGATCGGCTCGGCGCTCGTGCTCCTCGCCGTCGCCGCGGTCGCCTCCGAGCGCCGCGTGACGCCTGCCACCGGCTAGGTTCCCGCCATGCCCGCCCCTGCCCGCCGCGCGATCTTCGTCGCCCCGTTCGACGAGCTGGCCGACCCGCGCCTGCTCGCGGAGCTGGCCGCCGACGCCGAGGCCGCCGGCTGGGACGGCTTCTTCCTCTGGGACCACATCGTCTACTCGGCGCCGACGTGCGCCGTCTTGGACCCGTGGATCGCCATGGCGGCGATCGCCATGAGCACCGAGCGGATCGTCACCGGCCCGATGGTCACACCGCTGTCGCGGCGCCGGCCCCACAAGCTGGCCCGCGAGACGATGACGCTCGACCTGCTCAGCGGCGGGCGCCTCGTCCTCGGCGTGGGGCTCGGCAGCGATCGCCACGGCGAGCTGGCGCCGTTCGGCGAGGTGCACGACCCGCGCGAGCAGGCCGAGCTGCTCGACGACGCGCTGGACAAGATCCAGCACTACTGGGACGGCGCCTTCGAGCCGCGGCCGGTCCAGCGCCCGCGCATCCCGATCTGGGCGGCGGCCAACTGGCCCAACCGCCGGCCCGTCCGCCGCGCGGCGCAGCTCGACGGCCTCTTCCCCATCGACCTGCCCGACCCCGAGGCGCTGGCCGAGCTGGCCGGCGAGATCGCCGAGCTGCGCGGACCCGACGCCGGGCCCTACGACCTCGTGGTCACCAACGGCGCCGGGACCGACCCGCAGCCGTGGGTCGACGCCGGCGCGACGTGGTGCCTGACCGGCTTCGGCCCGCAGCCCAAGCTCGCCGACGTGCGCGCGGCGATCGGGCCGGGCCCGAACGGGTAGGGCCATGCAGCGTGAGCGGACGGATCGTCGTCGGGACGTCGAGTTGGGCGGACCCCGGGTTCGTCGCCGAGTGGTACCCGCCCGAGCTGCCGCCCGCCGAGCAGCTTCCGTACTACGCGCAGCACTTCGACGGCGTCGAGGTCAACACCACCTACTACGGGATCCCGACGACGCCGGCCGTGCAGCGCTGGGCCGACGTCACGCCCCCCGACTTCACCTTCGACGTCAAGCTGCACCAGGCGATGTCGCGCCACAGCGCCGAGCTCGACTCGCTTCCCGAGGCGCTGCGCGACCGCGTCGACACGACCCCGCGCGGCCGCGTGCGGCCCTCGCCGGAGCTCGACCGCGAGCTGGCCGGGCGCTACCTCGCCGCGACCGAGCCGCTGATCGAGGGCGGCAAGCTGTCGTCCTTCCTGCTGCAGCTCTCCCCCGCGTTCAAGCCCGGCCCGTCGCACCAGCTCGACGAGCTCGACGACCTCCTCGAGACGCTGGCGCCCCATCCGGTCGCGATCGAGTTCCGCCATCGCGCGTGGCTCAAGGACGAGCGCCGGGAGGCCACCCTGGGCTGGCTCGAGGACCACGGCGCCGCGTTCGTGGCCGTCGACGCGCCGCAGGGCAAGCCCCCGACGATGCTGCCGCGGCTGGACGCCGTGACCCGCCACGACCTCGCCTACCTGCGCCTGCACGGCCGCAACGCCGCCGGCTGGATCAAGGGCCGCACGGTCGCCGAGCGCTTCGGCTACCGCTACGACGAGGCCGAGCTGGAGGAGGTCGCCCAGCGGGCCGAGGCGCTGGCCGACGAGGCCGATACGGTGCGTGTGATGTTCAACAACAACCGCGGCGACGACGCGCCGGCGGCGGCGGCCCGCCTACGCCAGCTGCTGCGCCAGGAGTGACGGCCTCGTGAGCGACCGCGACGCGCGCCTGGAGGCGCTCGCCCAGGAGATCCGCGACCACAAGGGCGCGCACTGCGGCTTCGAGGTCTGCGAGACGTGCACCCAGCTCGTGCCCGGCACCGGCCCGGCGAGCGCCTCGATCGTCATCGTCGGCGAGGCGCCCGGCGCCAAGGAGGACGCCGCGGGCGTCCCGTTCGTCGGCGCCGCCGGCAAGCTGCTCGACACGCTCCTGGGCGAGGCCGGCATCGCGCGCGACGACGTCTTCATCACCAACGTGGTCAAGGCCCGCCCGCCCAAGAACCGCGACCCGAAGGCCCCCGAGGTCGCTCACCACTGGCCGTGGCTGGAAGAGCAGCTGGCGATCATCCAGCCCGCGCTGCTCGTGCCGCTCGGCCGCCACGCGCTCGCGCGGTTCGCCCCGGACGCCAAGATCTCCGAGGCGCACGGGCAGGTGCTCGAGGCCGAGGGTCGCCGACTGTTCCCGCTCTACCACCCCGCCGCCGCGCTCTACAACGGCGGGCTGCGCGCCACGCTGGTCGCCGACGCGCAGGCGCTGGGCGCGGCGCTGGCCGCGCGCTGACCGGCGGCCCTGGTCAGCGTCGGGCTGCCGTCGCAGCCGGACTGGCTCCTAGGGCTTCTTCGCGGTCGTCGCCGGCGGCGTCGCCGAGGACGGCGGTGCGGGCGTCGCGCTCGTCGCCGGCGTCGCGCTCGTCGCGCCGCCCTGCGGCTCGGCGAGCGAGGCGATCCGCCACTCGCCGTCCTGCTTGACGAGCTGCACGGCGTCGTCGGACGCCGGCTGCCCGGTCGCGGTCGAGTGCACGCTCACCAGCGCCCGGCCGCCGCCGAGCGAGACCTGGCGGATCTCCAGCCGCGGGTCCTGCACGTCGGCCAGGCCCTTCTGCAGCGCCGACTCGCACGGCAGGCCGATCGACTCGACCGTGCGGACCAGCGTGTCGGCCAGCAGCCGGTCGCAGATCGTCTGGTAGTCCTTGGCGCGGGTGGCGATGCCGAAGCGCGCCACGACCGCCCGGACCTGCTGGTCGTCGGGCAGCCCCGACCCGCCGCCGTCCCCACCGTTCTGATCGGCGCCGCAGCCGGCCGCGAGCGCCGCCACGGCGGTCAGCAGCGCGGCGGCGCGCAGGGCACGTGGCGCGAAGGTGCGAGGGACGGGCACCGCGGCAGGGTATCTTCAGCGCGATGGTCCGCGACCCGCTCCACGACGGCCACGGCCGCCGCATCTCCGACCTCCGGGTCTCGGTCACCGACCGCTGCAACTTCCGCTGCCAGTACTGCATGCCCGCCGAGGGCCTGCCGTGGCTGGAGCGCGCCGAGGTCCTGACGTTCGAGGAGATCGAGCGGCTCGTCACGCTGCTGGCGCAGATGGGCGTCGACGAGCTGCGCCTGACCGGCGGCGAGCCGCTCGTGCGCCGGGACTTCCCGGCGCTCGCCGCGCGGCTCAAGCGCGTGCCGGGTCTGCGCGAGGTCAGCATCACCACCAACGGGTTCCTGCTGGAGCGCGACGCCGCGGCGCTGGTGGCCGCCGGCGTCGACCGCTTCAACGTCTCGGTGGACTCGCTGCAACGCGACCGGTTCTACGCCCAGACCCGTCGCGACGCGCTGGATCGCGTGCTCGCCGGCCTCGAGCACCTCGCGTCGTTCCCCGAGGCGCACCCGATCAAGATCAACGCGGTCGCGATCCGCGGGTTCACCGAGGACGAGGTCCTCCCGTTCGCCCGGT
>JAOPZP010000342.1 GCA_025964055.1 Conexibacter sp. | reverse complement strand
GTCTTCTGGAAGTCCGGCCCGGCGGCGTCGGCCACCGACGTCTTGGCCAGCAGCGACGCGTTGTAGGGCGGGAACAGCTGCTTGTCGTCCTTGAGCAGGACCAGGTTGTCGGCCTTGATCTGGCCGTCGGTCGTGAAGACCTCGCCGACGTCGGTCTGCCCGTTCTTGATGACCTCGTGGCGCTTGGCCAGGTCGATCGACAGGAACTTCTTGAACTTCAGGCCGTAGACGCTCTGGAGGCCCAGCAGGCAGTCCGTGCGCTGCTGGCACTCCGGCGGTCCGGAGATCGTCAGCGTCGGGGCCTTGGCCTTGAGGTCTGACAGCTTGGTGATGTTGCCGAGCTTGGTCGCCGTCGCCTGGGTGACGGCGAAGCCGTTGGAGTCGGTGAACGGGCTGGCGGCCTCGGCGGTGATGCCATCCTTGGCCATGCAGGCCTTGGACTGGTCGTAGGCCTGGGCGGGGTCGTGCGGGACGGCGGTGTCCTTGACCTTGCAGAAGCTCGTCAGGATCGTGCCCGTGTACTCGGGGTAGGCGTCGACGCGGCCGGCCTTCAGCGCCTTGAGCGCGATCTGCTCGGAGCCGAGGTTCAGCTGCTTCTTGACCTTGTAGCCCGCGGCCTTCAGCGACTGCGCGTAGATCTCGCCGAGGATGAACTGCTCGGTGAAGTTCTTCGAGCCGATCGTGATCGTCGGCGTGCTGGCGTTGGCGGTGTTGGCCTTGATGACCTTGGAGCTGGCCGCCGGGGTCGTCGTGGTGCTCGCGGCTGCGCCGGAGCCGGTATCGGTGCTGTTGTTCTTGTTGCTGCTGCCGCAGGCGGCCAGGCCGAGGGCCAGGGCCAGCGCGAGCAGTGCGAGAACGCTGCGGGATCGCATGCGTCGTTTCCTCCTCGAGGGATGGTTGTTCGTCTTCTCTTGGGACACTTTGAGTCCGCGCGGCGTCACCGACCGCTGCAGCGCTGCGAAGAGCAGCTCCGCGGCGATCGCGAGCGCCGCGATCAGCAATGCCGTGCCGAGGCGCCCCGCGTCGCCGTGCACGTTGGCGTTGATGATCGGCACGCCGAGGGTGTCGACCCCGACGTAGGGCCCGAGCGTGGCGGTCGCCAGGACGTTGACGACCGACGTGCGGATGCCGCCGAACACCAGCGGCAGGGCCAGGGGAAGCTCGACCGCCAGCGCGAGCCGGCGCTCGCCCAGCCCCATGCCGCGGGCGGCGTCGATCACGTCCGGCTCGACCTGGCGGACGCCCGTGTACGTGTTGGTGAAGATCGGGGGGATCGCGAGCAGCACCATCGCGAAGACCAGGTTGGTGACGTTGAGCCCGATGTAGGTGCTGGCGAAGACCAGCACCGCGAAGCTCGGGACCGCGCGGCCGACGTTGGCGAGCGTGCTCGCGGCGAGCTGGCCCCGGCCCTTGTGGCCGAGCCAGAGGCCGATCGGCAGCGCGATCGCGATGGCGATCGCGATCGACTCGAACGTCACGCGCAGGTGCGTCCACAGCAACGGCAGCAGGTGGCTGCCGCCGACCTGGACGCCGCCGCCGACCGACTCGCGCGAGTGCAGCAGGTAGTTGATGGCGTCGCCGATCATGCCGTCGCCCTCGCGCGCTGCCACGGCAGCAGGAGCCGCTGGGTGCCGAGCAGCGCGAGGTCCAGGACGAAGGCCAGCAGGACGCACAGGCCACCGGCGACCAACACGTTGGACTTGAACGCGATGTCGCTGAGGATCGCCTGGCCGAGGCCGCCGGCGCCGGCGTAGAAGGCCAGCGCGGCCAGCCCGACGTTCGACGTCGTCGCCACCCGCAGGCCGGCGAAGATCTCCGGCAGCGCCAGCGGCAGCTCGACGCGCCAGAACAGCTGGCGGTCGGTGAACCCCACGCCCAGCGCGGCGTCGCGCGCCTCGTCCGGGACGTTGTCGAGCCCCGTGACGATGTTGCGGAACAGGATGAGCAGCGTGTAGATGGTGAGCGGGATCAACGCGGTGATGAAGCCGAAGCCGGTCACCGGGATCAGCAGCGCGAAGAGCGCCAGCGAGGGGATGGTGTAGAGGATCCCCGTCACGCCGACGATCGGGCCGGTCAGCCACCGGCGGCGGTGGGCCACGATCGCGAGGGCGAAGGCGATGACGAAGCCGAGCACGACGGACGCCAGCGTGAGCTGGATGTGGCGCCACAGCGGCGCGCCGTACGCGCTCAGGTGATGGACGATCCAGTCGGGGCAGATGCCGTTGTCCTGGACGCAGCTGTGCTGCCCGCTGGGGCGGTCGTGCAGCTGGACTTGACCGAGGATCGCGACGATCGCGCTCACGCGCCCTGCCCCTGCCGGCGGACGTCGAGGAGCCACTCGAAGCGCTTGATCATGCGGTCGACGCCGACGAACTCCTCGACGAACGCATCGGCGGGCGAGCGGACGAGCTCCTCCGGCGTGGCGTACTGGGCCAGCACGCCGCCGGGCTTGAGCACCGCGATGTGGTCGCCGAGCTTGAGCGCCTCGTCGATGTCGTGGGTGACGAAGACGACGGTCTTGCCGAGGTGCTGCTGGAGCTTGCGGAACTCCTCCTGCAGGCGGGAGCGCGTGATCGGGTCGATGGCGCCGAACGGCTCGTCCATGAGCAGCAGCGGCGGGTCGGCGGCGAGGGCGCGGGCGACGCCGATGCGCTGGCGCTGGCCTCCGGACAGCTGCGCGGGGTAGCGCTTGGCCATCGCCGGCTCGAGGCCCACGAGCTCCAGCAGCTCGGCCACGCGGGCCTTGACCCGGGCGCCGTCCCAGCCCAGCAGCTTGGGGACCGTCGCGACGTTGTCGGCGACGGTGAGGTGGGGGAAGAGCCCGATCTGCTGGATCGCGTAGCCCATCGACCGGCGCAGCTCGGCCGGCGAGCGGTCCATGACGCTGACACCGTCGACCCGGATGTCGCCGGCGGTCATGTCCACCATGCGGTTGACCATGCGCATCGCGGTGGTCTTGCCCGAGCCCGACGGGCCGATGAGGATCGTGACCTCGCCGGCCGGGACCTCGAGCGACAGGTCGCGGATCGCCGGCTCCGCGGACTCCGGGTACCGCTTGGAGACGTGGTCGAACTCGACGGTGGCGGCGGACGGGGTCATGTCTTGTCCACCAATCTACTTGGAAACAGCTCGGCGTAGGCCAACGGCCCCTCGGGGTGGGCGGTGTTGGGAAGGATCATGAGGACTCCGCAGCCGGCGGAACCGAGAAGACTACCCCGCTGTTGCCCCGCAACGGGGAAGCGCGGCGCTCGCGGACGCGTCAGTGGTCGTCCGGGTAGGCCTGGTCGCGGCCGATGAGCTGCAGGACGCCGGCGCTGCGGCCGGCCACGACGACGATCCCCAGCGCTGCATCGACCGCGACCGCGTCGGGCTGGCGAACGGTGGGGAGGCGCCGCATCACGCGCGGGCGGCCGTGGGCCGGGAGCGCGACCAGCTCGTTGCGCGCGGTCAGCGTGACCCACAGCCGGTGGCGGATCGGATCGATCGCCATGCCGTACGGGCTGCCGGGAAGGCCGACGCGGCGGGCCAGCTTGAGCTTCGGCCGCGTCCGGAACACCAGCAGCGCGCCGCCCCGGGTGTCGGCCACGAAGAGGCGGTCGCCGTCGGCGACGACGTGCGTCGGGCCGGCCCCAGCAGGGGCGCGGGCGATGCGCTTCAGGCTGTGCGGGTCGTACAGCTCGACCACGCGCTCGCGGAGCGAGACGACGGCGAGGGCGCGCTCGGCGTCGACCCCGGCGAGGCCTCCGGGCCGGGTGGCGACCCGGAAGCCGGCGGTCCGGCGGCCGCGGTCGAGGACCGAGATGGTGCCGGAGCGCGCGTCGGCGACGAAGGTGCGGCCGGCGACCACGGCCGCGTCGTGCGGGCGGTCGCCGGGCGTGATCGCCAGCGCGTGCGCGCCGGCCTCCGCCGGGACGACGAAGACCGCCGGCCTGGCGGCGCCGGCCGGGTGG
>JAOPZP010000318.1 GCA_025964055.1 Conexibacter sp. | reverse complement strand
CGGTGGACTCGATGACGACGTCGACGCCGAGGTCGCCCCACGGCAGGGCGGCGGGGTCGCGCTCGGCGAGCACCTTGAGCTCCTTGCCGTCGACCAGGATGCCGGAGTCCGACACCTCGACCGTGCCCGGGTACGGCCCGAGGATCGAGTCGTACTTCAGCAGGTGCGCGAGGGTCTTCGAGTCGGTGAGGTCGTTCACCGCGACCCACTCGATGTCGGCGTTCTTGGCCTGGGCGGCCCGGAAGAGGTTGCGGCCGATGCGGCCGAAGCCGTTGATCCCGACGCGTAGGGGCATGCTCGTGTCAGTCCTTCCTGGGGGACGTCGATCTGAGGGGCTGACCCTATCGGGCCGATTGCGGTCAGTGCCCGCCCGCGACCAGCTCCAGACGGAGCCCGTCGGGGTCCAGCACGTAGGCCGCGTAGTAGCGCGGGCCGTACTGCGGGCGCAGGCCCGGGGGCCCGTCGTCGGTGCCGCCCGACTCCAGCGCGGCCGCGTAGGCCGCGTCGACCGCCGCGCGCCCCGAGGCCCGGAGCGCCGTGTGGCCGTATCCGGGCGCCGGGGGCCGCCCGCGCTGCACGATGAACAGGCGCGGCTCGGTCGTGCCGTAGCCGATGATCCCGTCGCCGTCGTGGAGGCGGCGGAGGCCCAGCCGGCCGAGCACCGCGTCGTAGAAGACGGCGGAGCGGGCGATGTCTGAGACCTCGAAGCCGACGTGGCTGAAGGTCTCGCTCACGCCCGGCGGCCGATGTCGCGATGCTCGACCTCGACCACGACGTCGTCGCGCTCGCGGAAGCGCTGGGCCAGGTGCTCGGTGATGGCCACCGAGCGATGCCTCCCGCCCGTGCAGCCGATGGCGATGCTGAGGTGCGCCTTGCCCTCCTCCTCGTACTCGGGCACGAGGAACTCCAGCAGCGGCTCGAGGTGGGCGTAGAGCTTCTCGAGCTTGCCCTCGCGGGCGACGTGCTCGACCACGCGCGGGTCCAGGCCGGTCAGCTCGCGCAGCTCGGGAACGTAGTGCGGGTTGGGCAGGAACCGGACGTCGAAGACGAGGTCGGCGTCGCGCGGCGGGCCGTGCTTGAAGCCGAAGCTCTGGAACGTGAGCGCGAGGCGCCCCTGCGACTGGCGCGGCAGCAGCTCGTCGGCGATCCGGCGGCGCAGGTGCGAGGCCTTCAGCCCGGACGAGTCGATGATGAAGTCGCTGTGCTCCCTGATCGGGCCGAGGATCGCGCGCTCGGCCGCGATGCCCGAGGCGATCGACGACTCCTTGGCCAGCGGGTGGCGGCGCCGCGTCTCCTTGTAGCGGTCCAGCAGCGTGAGGTCGTCGGCGTCGAGGAAGAGCACCCGGCTGGGCAGCCCGCGGGCGTGCAGATCCTCGATCACGCCCTCCAGCGGCTCGAAGAACTCACCGCCGCGGACGTCGGAGACGACCGCCGCGCGCTCGACCTTGGACCCCTTGTGGGTGATGAGCTCGACGAACGAGCGGATCATCTCCGGCGGCAGGTTGTCGACGCAGAAGTAGCCGGCGTCCTCGAAGACCGCCATGGCCGTCGACTTCCCCGCACCCGAGTACCCCGAGATGACGACGAGGTCCTCCAGGCGGTTCCCGGTGCTCGCCGGGGTCGACTCGCTGGTGGCGGCCATGCGCTACATGATGACGCGCGAAGCGGACCGTCCGGGATATGGTCGACGCGCGTTGAGCCATCGCCTCGCCCCGGGGGTCCGGGAGCAGCCACGCCGGTTCGTCCCCCGCTTCCACTGGGAGCTGCTCGTCTGCGGCGTCGGCGGCCACGAGCTGGTCGGCCTCGACGCGCGCACGCTGCGCCCGCAGGACGCCGTCGTCGCCCGCGAGATCGACGGCGTGCGCTGGCATCGCTGCCTGCGCTGCGACTCGTGGCTGCCGCTGCCCGACCCGGTGGCCCCGACGCGCGAGGTCCCGCCCGACCGCGACGCGATCGAGCTGCCGCTGCGCGGCCGGCCGTTGCGCGACCGGATCATCCTGCGGCTCATCGCGATCAACCGCGCGCTGCACTTCCTCGGGCTCGGCCTGCTCGGCGTCGCGATCCTGCTCTTCAGCGCCAACCGCGCCGACCTGCGCGACGTCGTCCTGCGCGTCGTCGCCGACGTCACGGGCGAGTCGGCCAGCGGCGCTGGCTCGTCGCACGGGCTCACGCACCGCATCGACGAGCTCTTCACGCTGCGCTCCAGCCGGCTGCACCTGTTCGCCGCGATCGCGCTGGTGTACGCCACCGTGGAGGGCATCGAGGCGATCGGGCTCTGGTACGCCAAGCGCTGGGCGGAGTACCTGACGCTGATCGTCACCGCGTCGCTGCTGCCCGTCGAGGTCTACGAGCTGGCCCACCACGTCACGCCGTTCAAGGTCCTGGCCTTCGTGGTCAACGTGGCCGTGGTCGGCTACCTGCTCTTCGCCAAGCGCCTGTTCGGGCTGCGGGGCGGGGCGGCCGCCGACGAGGCGCTGCGCGAGCGCGACGTCGGGTGGGCGGCGCTGGAGGCGGGCGCCCCGCCGGCGCCGCCGTCGGCCGCCTCTCCCGCCGCCTAGAACGCGCCCAGCAGCGGCGGGACGACCTGCTTCTTGCGGCTCATCACGCCGGGCAGGTCGATGATGCCGTCGTGGGCCTGGACGCCGAACGCGCGCTCGGCGGCGGCGACGTCGCCCGCCAGCAGGAGGTGCGTGTGCTTCTCCAGGATGTCGGTGATCATCAGCGCCGAGAGCACGTGCCCGTTGCGGCCGTGCTGCTGCTCGAGCGCCTCGCGCAGCTCGCCGAGGCGGTCGGCGAGGATCTGCCCGGCGGTCTCGACCTGCGCGATGCACATCGGGCCCTCGGCCGTCTCGTACTCCTTGGAGTCGCGGGAGAGCAGCGACTCGACCGACGCGTCGGCGGCGTCGGAGCCGCTCTCGAACATCTCGCGGCCGAACTCCTCGGGGTCCACGCCGACCTGCTCGGCGAGGAAGCGCACGGCGGCGCGATCGCGGTCGGTCGTCGTCGGCGAGTTGAGGATCACGGTGTCGGAGAGGATCGCGCCGAGCAGCACGGTCGCCGTCGGGCGGCTGGCCTCCTCGCCGGCCTGGCGGAAGCGCTCGATGACGAGCGTCGAGGTCGAGCCCACGGGGTCGAACGTCGCGCGCACGGGGACGCGCGTCTCGATCGAGCCGATGTGATGGTGGTCGAGGATCTCGACGATGTGGGCCTGCTCGATGCCCGGCACGCTCTGCGCCTGCTCGGCGTGGTCGACGAGGAGCACCTCGCGGGCGGCGGGGTTCACGAGGTCCGAGCGCGTCACGAGCCCGATCGGGTGGCCTCGCCGGTCGACCGCGACGGCCGCCCGGTAGTGCACGTTCTTGATGTCCTCGGTGACGTCCTCGAGCAGGTCGTTGGCGCGGACGGTCAGCGGCTCGGCGTCCATCAGCGCGCTGCACGGCGCGGCCAGCGTGGTCATGCGGCCGCAGACGTAGCTGTCCAGCGGCGAGAGCACGACCGCGGTGCCCTGCTCGGTCGCGGCCCGCAGGACGTCGTCGCTGGGGGCCACGCCGTTGGAGATCAGCAGGAGCGCGACCCCGCGCTCGATCAGCCGCAGCTGGGCGTCCTCGCGGTTGCCGACGATCACCACGTCGCCGGGGCCGATGCCGCTCTCGGGGAAGTCGGTGGCCATGGCGAAGACCCAGACGCGGCCGGCCACCGACGTGTCTTCGCCGACGACCTGCTCGCCGCTGACCGCCGCGGTGATCGAGCTGATGCGCGTGGGCGTGTCGACGAGCGTCGAGGCCTCGCGCGACTCGCGGGTGTAGCGACGGGCCAGCGCGCGCTCGGTCATCACGCCGGCGAGGCGGCCGTCGTGGCCGACGATCGGCACCACGTCGAGGCGGTCCTGGGCCATCGTGAGCCCCACTTCGCGCACCGCGTCGTCGACGCCGCAGGCGTAGAAGTCCTCCTGCATCACGTCGCGGACGCGCCGCATCACGTGGGGCAGGAACTCGGGCTCGGTCGCGTCGGCACGCTGCAGGACCCACCGCGTCTGCGAGTTGAGATCCCCCAGCCGGACGGGCACGTACGTGTTGTCGGGATCGAGACGACCCCGGAGCTCGGCGTAGCCGATCGCCGCGGCGATCGAGTCCGTGTCGGGGTTGCGGTGGCCTGTGACGTGGATGAGCGGCACTGCGGGCATTGTCTCGCACGGGACTGCGCGATGCCGTTTGGCACGGTGCCGGTCAGCCGGCGTCAGCCGGCCGGCGGCGCGAAGCCCTGCGGGACCTGGGAGGCGCCCGAGCCGGTGCCCGCGCCGCCCGC
>JAOPZP010000307.1 GCA_025964055.1 Conexibacter sp. | reverse complement strand
TGCCCGACCCGGTGCGCGTCCGCGGACGGCGCTTGCGGGCGCCGGTCGTGCGCGGGCTGCCGCCTTCGGACGGCGGCTTGGCCCCGCCGCGCTCGCTGCGCAGCAGGCCGCTCTGGCCGAACTCCTTGAGGATGCCGAGCTGCGTGGCCATCTTCTGGATGTCGCCGGCCTGCTCGCGGCCCACGAACGTGACGCCCTCGCCGGTGCGCCCGGCGCGGCCGGTGCGGCCGACGCGGTGCGTGTAGGTGTCGCCGTCCTCCGGCGGATCGAAGTTGATCACGTGCGAGATGTCGCGGACGTCGATCCCGCGGGCGGCCACGTCGGTGGCGACCAGCGTGTCGACCTCGCCCCGCTCGAACTGCGCGAGGGCGCGCTCGCGCTGACGCTGGGACTTGTCACCGTGCATGGCGACGGCCTTGACGCCCTCGTTGCCCAGGCGCTTGACCAGGCGGTCGGCGCCGTGCTTGGTGCGGACGAAGACCAGCGCGAGGTCGCGCTCGTTGCGCAGCTCGCTCACGAGCAGCTTCAGGCGGTCGTCGCGCTCGACGGCGACGAAGCGGTGCGCGATCGCCTCGAGGTGGCTGACGGTCGGCTCGATGGCGTGCTCGGCGGCGTCCTTGGTGTACTCACGCGCGATGCGGCCGGCGTCGCCGTCCAGCGTCGCGGAGAGGAACACGGTCTGGCGGTCGCGCGGGCACTTGGCGACGATGCGGTCGACGGCCGGGCGGAAGCCCATGTCGAGCATGCGGTCGGCCTCGTCGAGCACGAGGAAGCTGACGTCGGCGAGCTTGAGCTTGCCGCGCTGCAGCAGGTCCTCGAGGCGGCCGGGCGTGGCCACGACGATGTGGGAGTTGACGGCCTCGCGCTCCTGCTTCTGGATGCCGACGCCGCCGTAGACGGTGGTGATCTTCAGGGCGCGGGCGTGGGCCAGCGGGTAGAGCTCGTCGACGATCTGCGAGGCGAGCTCGCGGGTCGGGGCGAGGACGAGCGCCGACGGACGGCCATAGCCGTTGGCGTCGATGCGGTCGAGCATCGGGACGCCGAAGGCCAGCGTCTTGCCCGAGCCCGTGGGGGACTTGGCGAGGACGTCGCGGCCCTCGAGGATGTCGCCGATGATCAGGTTCTGGATGGCGAACGGCTCGGTGCGGCCGCGCTTGGCGAGCGCGTCGACCACGGCCTTGGACACGCCGAGATCGGCGAAGGACTTCTGTGACATGGGGGACTCCAGTGCGGCGCAGATGGGCCGCGGACGATTCGGGAGACTGCTGACCCGAACCGCACACTGGCGGGACCCAAGCGAGCTGCCTCGCGTGGACAAGGATGTCCGACGCTCCAGACATGGTAGCAACGGTGATCACGTCCTTTGCCCGCATGGTCCTCTTGTGTCATCACGCGCACGAGGCGCGCCAGTTCTACGAGGCGCTGGGGTTCGCCCCCGTCTTCGAGGGAGAGCTGGGCGACGGCCGCCCGCTGCTGCACCTCGGGCTCGCCACCCAGCCGGGCGTGGCGCTGTGGCTGATCGAGGCCGACGGCGCGCAGCAGGCCGCACTGGTGGGCGCCCAGACCGGCGACACGCCGGCCATGGTCCTGTACTGCGACGACCTCGATCGCGACGTCGAGACCGTGGTCGCCGCGGGCGGCTCGCTGGTGCGCCGCGGCGAGGATCCGTCGGCCCGCTCAGCGCACGTGCGCGACCCCGCCGGCACCGTGATCGTGCTCGCGCAGCTCGCCTGACCTGACGGCTGGCATGGACTGATCGGCCCATTGCGCGACTCGCGCAGCCGGCCTGACCTGACGGCTGGCATGGACTGATCGGCCCATTGCGCGACATCCTCGCAACATTTGTCACACGGACGCGGCGGTGCCGGTTAGGTTCGCGTCCAGTCGGGGGCGGCATCGGGTCGCTCCCGGGGTCAGCAGGAGGAGAGGGACATGTCGCAGATCGTTGCGTCGCGTGGGGTCACGCGCCGCGTCGGGGTGCTCGCCGTCATCGCGGTGCTGGCGGCGCTCGCCGTGCACAGCAGTGCGGCGCGCGCCGACGGGCCGGGGTCCGGCGCGCCGTGGGTCGCCACCGTGGGCGACTCCTACATCTCGGGTGAGGCCGGCCGCTGGGCGGGCAACTCGAACGCCGGCTCGGGTGGGATCGACGCGCTCGGCTCCACCGCCTATTACGACAACGGGTCCAACAGCGGCGAGGCGATCGCGGGCTGCCATCGCTCCAAGTCGGCCGAGGTGTTCATCGGCGGCGGCGTCAACGGCGTGAACCTCGCCTGCTCCGGCGCGAAGACGGCCACGGCCGACGGCACGGACTTCAAGCCCGGCCTCGACTTCTACGCCAACGGCGCCAAGCAGGGCCAGGCGCTGGCGCTGCAGGGCTTCGCCGCGAGCCACAACGTGAAGATGATCGCGCTGTCCATCGGGGGCAACAACTTCAACTTCGCCTCGGTCGTGCAGACCTGCGTGTCGGACTGGCTCCTCTCCCCCTCGTGGTGGAAGGACTACTGCAACGACGACTCGTCGGTGACGGCGAACTTCACCGCCGCGAACGTGGCGGCCCAGACGGCGGCGATCAAGGGCGCGATCCTCAACATCCGCCAGGCCATGACCAACGCCGGCTACGCCGACGTCGGCTACCAGATCGTGGTGCAGGACTACGAGTCGCCGCTGCCGCCCGGCGCGCAGATCCGCTACGGCGAGTCCGGCTACACCCGCCAGAACACCGGCGGCTGCGGCTTCTGGAACAACGACGCCAACTGGGCCAACAGCACGGCCCTGCCGACGATCAACAGCGCCGTGCGCAACGCGGCCGCCCAGACCGGGCTGTCGAACGTCAAGCTGCTGGAGCTGCAGTCGGCGTTCAACGGCCACCGCCTGTGCGAGAACACCGTCGGCCTGCTGGAGGAGAAGGGCCTGACGTCCTGGACCCAGGCCGGCGCCGTCGACAAGAGCGAGTGGGTCAACCAGATCCGCACCGTCTCGACCGTCTTCGGCCCGTACTACGTGCAGGAGTCGTTCCACCCCAACTACTGGGGTCAGCTGGCGCTGCGCAACTGCGTGCGCAAGGCCTACAACGGCGGCACGCCGCGCGGCGGCACCTGCTCGATCGCCGGCACCGGGCTCACCGCCCAGGGCGAGCCGAACATGGCGCTGAACTAGCGGCAGTAGAACGATCGTCCGGGCCGCGCGTGACGCGCGGCCCGGACGGCGTCAGATCCTGATCTTCTGGGTAACGGTGAACCGGCGCGGTGGCGCCTAGACTGCGAAACACTGCGTTCTGGGCGTGCTCGAACGCCGTGGTGTGGTCCAGTCATCGGGGAAGGTAAGGGGAGTCCGTTGAGATCCGTACGCATTGCTGCGGCCGTGGGGGCTGCGGCCGCGATCGCGTCGCTCGGGGGAGCGGCCGGCGCCCAGGCTGCGCCTGCGCTGCACTGCGAGGCGTCGCCACTGCGCGCGACGCTCGCCGGCACGCAGACCGTCGAGCCCGTCACGTTGGGCCGCGGCGCGGACTGCGCGACCGGCGAGGCGGTGCCGTCGCTGAGCACCCCGCTCCTCAACGCCTCGGCGCTGACCGCCAGGACCACCTTCGACCCCGCCACGCCGTCCGGCGCGGCCACGGGCGCCATCGCCAGCCTGCAGGTGCTGCCGGCGCCGGCGATCCTCGCGGCCGGCCGCCAGCAGATCGTCGACGCGATCAACCTGCTGCCGCTGCAGCCCATCAAGCTGGACAACCCCGTGTCGGGCATCCCGCTCCCGATCCCGATCCCGAGCATCACCAACGTGACGCTCGACGTGCGCGCCGCGCTGATCAACCTGATCCCGCCGCCGGCGACCTCGCTGCTGTCGGCCGACGTCCTCGACGCCCGGGCCGACGTCGCCTGCCAGTCCGGCACGCCGGTGCTGTCGGGCTCGAGCACCATCCTGGGATTGAAGGTGCTCGGCCTCGACGTCGGACTGGACGGCGCGCTCAACCAGTTGCTGCCCCTCATCGACAGCCGCAGCGTGTCGATCCAGCAGCTGCTGCAGACCGGGCTGGTGAAGGTGTTCACCGGCACGATCACCGACCCGACGGGCCTCACGCCGATCGGCGGGCTGGTCCTCGGCCAGGTGCTGGCGCAGCTGCCGCTGAACACGATCCCGCCGATCGGGATCCCCCCGTCGCTGGTCGACGTCCACCTCACGCCCAACCAGCAGACCGCCGACGGCACGTCGCTGACGCAGCGCGCGCTGCAGGCATCGATCGGGCTCGCCGGCCAGCCGGTCCTCGACGCCGTGCTGGGCGAGGCCAGGGTGTCGGCCGACGCGGGCGCCTGCCCGACGCCCGCGCCCGCCGCGCCCACCGCCAA
>JAOPZP010000306.1 GCA_025964055.1 Conexibacter sp. | reverse complement strand
TCCCTACTTGATCGAGTCGTACACCTTGAACAGCGGCATGTACATGGAGATCACGATGAAGCCGACCATGCCGCCGACGAGGACGATCATGACGGGCTCGAGGATCGAGGCCAGCTGCTTGACGGCGGCGTTGACCTGGTCCTCGTAGAAGTCCGCGATCTTGCTGAGCATGGTGTCCAGCGCACCGGTCTCCTCGCCGACGCCGACCATGTGGCTGACCATGCCCGGGAAGACGGAGGCGGCCTTCAGCGGGTCGGAGATCGTGCCGCCCTGGCGCACGGAGTCGATGACGTCGGACATGGCCTTCTCGATGCACCAGTTGCCCGCGGTCTTGCCGGTGATCTCGAGCGCCTGCATGAGCGGCACGCCGGCGCTGACGAGCGCCGAGAGCGTCCGCGACCAGCGCGCCAGCGCGATCTTCTGCACGATGTCGCCGATCTTCATCGGGATGCGCAGCTTGAAGGTGTCCCAGAGCCGCGTGCCGCCCGGCGTGGCCTTCCACTTCTTGAACGCCCAGGACAGCGCGAAGCCGCCGGCGATGATCGCCCACCAGTAGCCGGTGCAGGCCTTCGACAGCCCGACGGTGAACTTCGTGATGGTCGGCAGGTCGCCACCGAACTGCTTGAACGTGCCGACGAACACGGGCACGAGGAAGACGACGAGCGCGATCAGCACGCTGAACGCGAAGCCCATGACGACGAGCGGGTAGGCCATGGCGGCCTTGACCTGGCGGCGCAGCGAGTCGGCGGACTCCAGCTGGTCGGCGACGCGGTTCAGCGCCGAGTCCAGGACGCCGCCGGTCTCGCCGGCGCGGGTCATCGCGACGAAGAGCTGGTTGAAGACCTTGGGGTGGCGCTCCAGGGAGTCCGACAGCGGCAGGCCGGCCTCGACGTCCTTGCGGACGGCGGTGAGCGTCGCGACGAGCTTCTCGTTCTCGGTCTGGGCCTCCAGCACGTAGAGCGCGCGCAGGATCGTCATGCCGGAGTCGACCATCGTCGCCAGCTGGCGGGTCATGATCGTGAGGTCCGCGGGCTTGATGCGGTTCAGGAACCCGATGTTGAGTTCCTTGGAGGCGTGCTTGTCTGCGATCTCCAGGACGATCAGCCCGCGCTGCTTGAGCTGGTCGCTGACGATCTGCTTGCTCTCGGCCTCGACCTCCCCCGTCGCCTTGGCGCCGGTCAGGTCCATCGCCTTGAAGACGTAGGTGGACATGGGCTAGGCCGCCGCCAGCCCGCCGAGGCCGCCCGAGAGGCGCTTGAGCTCCTCGGGGGTCGAGGACCGCGCCTCCGCCTGGCGCTGGGTGATCTTGCCGGCGCGCACCAGCGAGGAGAGCGCCGTGTCGAGCGTCTGCATCCCGACGCCGCCGCCGGTCTGCATGGCCGAGAGGATCTGGTGCGTCTTGCCCTCGCGGATCAGGTTGCGGACCGCCGGCGTCGGGACGAGCGTCTCGCAGGCCACCACGCGGGAGGCGCCGTCGGCGCTCGGGATCAGCGTCTGGGTCATGACGCCCTGCAGCGCGACCGACAGCTGCGTGCGCACCTGGTCCTGCTGGTGGCTGGGGAACACGTCGATGATGCGGTCGATCGTCTGCGGTGCGCTCTGGGTGTGCAGCGTGGCGAAGACCAGGTGGCCGGTCTCGGCCGCGGTCAGCGCGGTCGAGATGGTCTCCAGGTCGCGCATCTCCCCGACGAGGATCACGTCGGGGTCCTGGCGCAGCGCGCCCTTCAGCGCGGCGCCGAAGCCGGAGGCGTCCGAGCCCAGCTCGCGCTGGTTGACCATGCACTTCTTGTGGGAGTGCAGGAACTCGATCGGGTCCTCGATCGTGAGGATGTGCTCCTCGCGGCTCTCGTTGATCTCGTCGATCATCGCGGCCAGTGAGGTGGACTTGCCCGAGCCGGTCGGGCCGGTCACGAGGACCAGGCCGCGGGGCTTCTTGCAGAACTCGTGGACGACGGGCGGCAGGCCGAGGTCGTCGATCTTGGTGATGACCGACGGGATCAGACGGAACGCGGCGCCGAGCGCCGAGCGCTGGAAGTAGGCGTTGACGCGGAAGCGGGCCGTGCCGGGGATGGCGTAGGCGAAGTCGATCTGCCAGTCCGTCTCCAGGCGCTGGCGCTGATCGTTGCTGAGGATCCCGTAGACGATCTCCCGGGTGTCGGTCGGGTCGAGGACCGGATAGTCCTCCAGCGACGTCAGGCGACCACGGACGCGGATCTTGGGCTGCGATCCCGCCGTGATGTGCAGGTCGGAGGCACGACGCTCGAGGACGTCGAGGAGGAGCTGGGCGAAGTCGATCCGCATCGCCACGATGGTCGGCTCCCACACGCCGTTTCTTGAGCACCGCGGCGCCCAGTGGACGGGCCGCGGACCGCCGGCCCGTTGGCCAGGGCGATCCTTGACTGCGGCAACGACCTGGGCGAGGCTGCGACCCATGCCGTCGCGGGCCACCACCGATGCGCGGGTCGCCGAGATCCGCGCCTTCAACCGCTTCTACACCGACCGCATCGGCGTGTTGCGCGGCGGGCTGCACGGCTCGCGCCATCCGCTGCCGGAGGCGCGCGTCCTGTTCGAGCTCGGCCGTCAGGAGGTCACCGAAGTGGCCGAGCTGCGCCACCGCCTCGAGCTCGACGCCGGCCACCTCAGCAGGCTGCTGGCGCGCATGGAGGAGCAGGGGCTCGTGCTGCGCGAGCGCTCCCCCCAGGACGGGCGCCGCCAGCGGCTGCGGCTGACCGCGACCGGCGGCTACGAGCGCCTGCGGCTCGACCAGGCGTCGGCCCAGCAGTGGAGCGGCCTGCTCGACCCCATCTCCGACGGCGACCAGCGCCGGCTGCTGGATGCGATGGCCACCGTGCGCGAGGTGCTCGGCGGGCCGCAGCCCAACTGCAGCGTCGAGCTCCGCGGCCCGCTGGCCGGGGAGCTGGGCTGGATCGTCGCGCGCCACGGGACGCTCTACGCCGACGAGTACGGCTGGGGCGAGGGCTTCGAGGCGCTCGTCGCGCAGGTGGTCGCGCGGTTCGCCTCCGAATGCGATCCGGACCGTGAGCGCGCGTGGATCGCCGCGGTCGACGGGCGCGCGGCCGGCTGCGTGCTGTGCGTGCGGCGCGACGACGACACCGCCGCGCTGCGCCTCCTGCTCGTCGAGCCCTGGGCGCGCGGCCTCGGCCTCGGCGACCGGCTCATCGACGCCTGCACCGACTTCGCCCGCGGCGCCGGCTACCGCATGCTGGCGCTGTGGACCAACCACCCGCTGGTCGAGGCGCGGCGGCTCTACGAGCGCCGCGGCTTCGTCCTGGTCTCCGAGACGCCGCACGACGATTGGGGCGTCGAGCTGGTCGGGCAGGAGCTGGCGCTGGAGTTGTAGGCGCCCGGCTCAGGCGCCGTGCCCCCTACCCCGTCCCCGTCACCCGCGCCACCTCCGCGATCGACGTGCGGCCCTGCTTGACCTTCTCCAGGCCGTCGTCGCGCAGGCGGCGCATGCCGTCGCGCATCGCGACCTCGGCGATGCGGTCGGCCGGCGCCCGCTCGATCGCCAGGCGGCGGATCTCGTCGGTGATCGTCATGACCTCGTAGAGGCCGATCCGGCCCTTGTAGCCCGAGCCCCCGCAGCGCGAGCAGCCCTTCGGGTCGTAGGCCTCGACGTCGATGTGGCTGCGGAAGCCGTGGTCGCGCAGCACGTCGGCGGAGATGATCGTGCGCTCCTTGCAGTTCGAGCACAAGGTGCGGCACAGGCGCTGGGCGACGACGCAGTCGACCGCCGAGGCCACCAGGAACGGCTCGATGCCCATCTCGACCAGGCGCGTGATCGACGTCGGCGCGTCGTTGGTGTGCAGCGTGGAGAGCACGAGGTGGCCGGTCAGCGCCGCCTCGATGGCGATCTTCGCCGTCTCGGCGTCGCGGATCTCGCCGACCATGATGATGTCGGGATCGGCGCGCATCATCGCGCGCAGGCCGTTGGCGAACGTCAGCCCGGCCTTCTTGTTGACCTGCACCTGCGTCACGCCCTCGAGCTGGTACTCGACGGGGTCCTCGATCGTGATGATGTTCTTCTCGGGCGTGTTCAGCTCGCCGACGGCCGCGTAGAGCGAGGTCGACTTGCCCGAGCCCGTCGGGCCCGTCACGAGGACCGCGCCGTAGGCCTGGTGGAACGCCTTGGTGAAGCGCGCCGCGTCCTCGTCGCCCATGCCGAGCTTCTCGAAGTCGAAGACGACGTTGGACTTGTCCAGGATGCGGATGACGATGTTCTCGCCGTGCACCGAGGGCAGGGTCACGACGCGCAGGTCGATGTGGCGGCCGTCGAGGTTGAGGCCGACGCGGCCGTCCTGCGGCAGGCGACGCTCGGCGATGTCGAGGTCGCTCATGATCTTCAGGCGCGACACGACGCCGTTGACCATGCGCCGCGGCACGGTCATCGTCTCCACGAGCACGCCGTCGATGCGGAAGCGCACGCGCATCGAGCCGTCCTCGGGCTCGAAGTGGATGTCCGACGAGCCCTGCTCGGCAGCCTGGGCGATGATCTGGTTGACGAGCTTGATGACCGGCGCGTCGTCGGCGGACTCGCGCAGGTCGACGATCTCGCCGACGCCGTCGTCGGGCTCGAGGTCGATCGCCGCGCTGGCAGCGACGTGCTCCAGGCGGCTCTGGCGCGAGATGAGCGTCGCGATGTCCTCGCGCGAGGCGACCGCGACGCGGACCTCGTAGCCCGTCATCAGGGCGATGTCGTCGACCGCGAGGACGTTGGCCGGGTCGGCCATCGCGATCAGCAGGCCCCGTTCGCCGACGAACGCCACGGGCACGGCCTCGTAGCGCTTGGAGGCCGCCGGCGCGATGAGGTTGGCCGCCGACATGTCGACGTGGAAGACGTTGAGGTCGAGGTGGTCGAGCCCGTGGCGCTCGGCGACGGCACGCGCGAGGTTGTCGAGGCTGATCGCGCCCTGGTCGAGCAGCACCTGCTCGGGCGTCGTGCCGGTCGCGCGGGCGGCCTCGACGGCCTGCTCGACGCGCGGGCGGTCCGAGAAGCCGAGCTCGACGATGACGTCGGTCAGGAAGCGGGCGCTGCCGCCGCCGCTGCGGCGCGGCGGCGTGATGCCGTTCCAGTCGACCGGACGTTCGTTCGACCCCGCGGGCGCCACCGCGGTCGGTGGAGCGGCTCCCGAGCCCGCGACGGCGTCATCGGTCAGCGCGCCGGGCATCGGCACGGCCGTGAGGTGAGTCGCTTGTTCCGGGGTCATGTTCGTCGGGGCTCGATCCACGCGCGCTGTCCCGCATCGCGTCGATGGGGGCCTCCCGGCCCGTCCAGGCCAGGAAGCTCAACGCGCCTTGACGGACGAGGACCTCGAGGCCATCGACCACCGTGCATCCCCGGCGTCGCGCTTGCGCAACGAGCCCGGTGCCGCCGGCCCGGTAGACCAGGTCCGCCACGGTCGCGTATGTGCGAAGCGCATCGGCATCGATCGGAAGCTCCTTGAACTCGCCGTCGCTGAGCCCGACACTCGTGCAGTTGACCAAAAGATCCGCGCCGATCGGTCGACTGACGGCCTCGACGCCCAGCTCCCGGGCGAGCTGCTCGGCCCGCTCCGGCGTCCGGTTCCACACCGCCACCCGGGCCGCGCCCGCCTCGCGCAGCGCGTCGGCCGCCGCGCGGGCGCTGCCGCCGGCGCCGAGGACCAGCGCGACCTGCCCC
>JAOPZP010000297.1 GCA_025964055.1 Conexibacter sp. | reverse complement strand
GACGCGCTGGATCGCGTGCTCGCCGGCCTCGAGCACCTCGCGTCGTTCCCCGAGGCGCACCCGATCAAGATCAACGCGGTCGCGATCCGCGGGTTCACCGAGGACGAGGTCCTCCCGTTCGCCCGGTTCGCGCGCGAGCACCCCTACGAGGTGCGCTTCATCGAGTACATGCCGCTCGACGGCGACCGCACCTGGAAGGCCGACCAGGTCCTCACGGGCGCCGAGATCCGCGAGGCGATCCACGCCGTCTACCCGCTGGAGGCCGCCGCGCGCGACCCGCACGCGACCGCGCGCGTCCACCACTTCGCCGACGGCCAGGGGAAGATCGGCTTCATCAACCCGGTCTCCGAGCCGTTCTGCGGCGACTGCAACCGCATCCGGCTGACGGCCGACGGCCGCCTGCGCACCTGCCTGTTCAGCCTCAACGAGACCGACCTGCGTGCCGTGCTGCGCGCGGGGGCGAGCGACGACGAGCTCGAGCAGGTCATCCGCACCGCGGTGTGGGCCAAGGAGCTCAAGCACCACGTGAACGAGGCAGGCTTTGTTCAGCCGGCGCGGACGATGTCCGCGATCGGCGGCTGACGAAGCCTCGCCCAGAGGGCTCGTTTCGTTGCGCGAGGCTCGCCCAGGGGCTCGCTCGCGCGGCCTTGCCGGGTCCTGACGCGCGTTACACCAGCAGCGGCAGCTCGGCCGGCGACCAGTCGCTGATCGTGAGCACCACGAGCGTGCAGCCGCACGCGCAGGCGGCGGCATCCAGCGCGTCGAGGTCGTCGGCGACGAGGTCGTGCTCCTGCGCGCAGTCCTCGTCGGAGCAGATGAGCGTGGCGATCAACACGCGGGCCAGGGTGCCGCCGGAGCCGGACGGACCGCACGAGCGCTTGCACGCCGGTCCGGCCCCGGACACTCGCGGCTAGCGCGCGCCCTTCACCAGCACCGACGCCTGCAGCAGGTCCTCGGGCCGGTTGACGTTGAAGAACGCCGTCGGGTCCGCGGGCTGCACCTCGCAGATCCCCAGCCCGACGACGACGTCGGTCGCCCGCGCGGCCTCGTCGAACGCCGCCAGGCCCGCCAGCGCCCGCGGCGTGTACAGCGCGCACAGCGGCTGCAGCCGCCCGTGGACGCGCGGCACCACCGCCACCGCCCCGGCCGCCGGATCCGTGGACGCGATCCCTCTCAGCGTCGCGGCGTCCATCAGCGGCAGGTCGACCGCCACGACGAGGATCGCCCGCCCCGCGGCCAGCCGCAGCGCGTGCACCACGCCCGTCAACGGATGGCGCGGCGTGTCGGGCTCGATCCACAGGTCCGCGAGGCCCGCGAGCGGCGGCAGCAGCGTGTCGCGCTTGGCGACCACAGCGACCTCGTCGCACACCTCGTGCAGCGCCTCCAGCGGGTAGAGCGCCAGCGGACGGCCCTCGAGCTCGACGATCGCCTTGTCCCCGCCCAGGCGCCGGCCGAGGCCGCCGGCCAGCACCACGCCGACCGGAGGCTCCGGGATCGCTCCATCCGCCATGGAGCGCAGCGTAGTCGGGCCGGCGGCGGCCGCGACCTCTTATCCTGGACCCAATGGAGGAATCGATCGGGGCTCACCCCTGGCTGCGCTGCTACCGCTGCTGGTCGCAGGATCTCGAGGTGCAGGTCCACTACGAGGGCATCCATCGCATCGACCCGATGACCGGCGAGCGCGCCGAGGTCGTCGACGAGATCCAGGAGGCCGTCGTGCAGTGCCTGGAGTGCATGCACGACCAGCCGCACCTGACGTTCGCCAACGGCCGCGTCGAGGCCGTCGAGGATCGCTGGGAGCGGATGATCGCCGGCACGCCGTGGGTCGCGTCGTGCACCGTCACCGTCGACGCCGACGACGTGGAGACCTGCTCGGGCCCCGAGGCCGGCGACGCGCTCTCCTACGCCGCGTTCGGCGATCACGGCACGCGCGAGTTCTTCACGCACGTCCGCTTCCACAAGCACGACGACGGCAACCGCATCGTCGTGCACCTGCTCGTCGAGCTCTACGCGCGCAACGTCGAAGAGGCCACCGACGTGCTCGAGACGGCCGCGCGCGGCCACCTGACGATCACCTCGCTGGCCGAGGAGTCCCGGCCGCCCGCGGCGGCCGAGGACCGTCACTGACGACCGCTCCGTAGAACCTCCCACGAGCGGGGCGCCTCAGACCTCCAGGTCGAGCGTCCTCGTGCCGAATATCACGGTCGATGGGGCCTACGGAACGCATCCTCGTCGGTGAGAACTCCGCGCTGCTGCGGAGGATGCTGGGTGACGTCCTGATGAGCCAGGGCTGGACGGTCCTCGAAGCCTGCGACGGACCCACCGCGCTGGACATCGCCCGGACCGAGGCTCCCGAGGTGCTGCTGATGGCCCGCGAGATGTCGGGCATGGACGGGATGGCGGTCCTGGACGAGCTGCGCCGCGACCCGCGGACCGCCGACATGCCGGTCGTGTTCGTCACCGGGCACACCGACGCCGCGGAGCTGGCCGAGGGCCTGGAGCGCGGCGCGCACGACTACGTGCGCAAGCCCGTCGACCCCGTCGAGCTCGTCGCCCGCATCCGCACGGCGCTGCGCCTGCGCGCGCTGCTCGACGAGCTCGCGCGCCGCAACGTCGAGCTCGAGCAGCTCGCCCGCACCGACGTGCTCACCGGCCTGGCCAACCGCCGCCATGCCGACGACATGCTGCGCTCCACGATCGCCAGCGCGCGCCGCCACTCGCGGCACCTGTGCGCGGTGCTCGTCGACATCGACCGCTTCAAGTCCGTCAACGACGTCCACGGGCACGCGGCCGGCGACGCCGTGCTGCGCGAGGTCGCCGTCCGCCTGCAGGACGGCCTGCGCGACGAGGACATCGCGGCCCGCTGGGGCGGCGAGGAGTTCCTGCTCCTGCTGCCCGACTCGCCCGACGCCGGCGGCGTCTGCGAGCGCCTGCGCGCCTCGATCGCCGACCGGCCGGTCAACGTCCACGGCTGCCTCGAGGTGCCGATCAGCGCGAGCTTCGGCTGGGCGGCGTGGTCGGGCGAGGAGACCGGCGAGATGCTCGTCGCCCGCGCCGACCTCGCGCTCTACGCGGCCAAGGACGGCGGGCGCAATCGCTACCATGTGTTCGATGACCGGTTGCGCGCGCGGCTGGAGATGCGCCGCGATATCGAGCGCGATCTTGGCAAGGCGTTGGCGAACGAGGAACTGGAAGTCTGGTACCAGCCGATCCTCGGCAAAGGCGGGCTCGGCCTCAACAGCCTGGAAGCGCTGCTGCGCTGGAATCACCCGAAGCTCGGCTGGATTCCGCCGCAGGAACTGGTTGCCGTCGCTTCGCTCGCCGGCCTTTCCGAACCCCTGATGCGTTTCATTCTCAATGATGTCTGCACCATGATGCAGACCTTGCAGGTGGTCGGGATGCCGCACGTCCGGGTGGCGATGAACGTCTCGCCGCGCGAACTGGCGCAACTGGCCATCGACGAATTGATTCTGGGCAAGCTGAGGAAATTCGATCTTCTGCCCGCCATGCTGGAGATAGAGATTACCGAAGAGGCGGCAATGAATTTCCAGGCGGTGCAGGGCAAGCTCGCGGCCTTGTCCGCCGCCGGCGTGCAGATCGCGATCGACGATTTCGGCGTCGGCTATTCGTCGCTCGGTTCGCTCCGGCAGTTGCATGTCAACCGCGTCAAGATCGACCGCGGCTTTGTCACCGGCATTGCCGATT
>JAOPZP010000293.1 GCA_025964055.1 Conexibacter sp. | reverse complement strand
CCACCGCCCCCGCCCCCGGCGCCCCGCCCGCCCCCGGCGGCGGCACGACCGCCGCGCCGACGAGCGTCGACTGCGCTTGGAGCATCAGCGGCTGGCCGCAGCGCCAGCAGTACGCGGCGCCGCGGCTGTGCGGGGCGCCGCAGGCGCGGCACTGGCCGCCCACGCCCTGGTCGATCTCGGCCAGGAGCCGCTCGACCTCGCCCAGCTCCGCGTCGGCGTCCTGCAGCTCGGCGGCCTTGCGCACGAGGACGTCGAGCCGGAAGTGGTCGCGGATCGCCATCTCGTAGGTCAGCCCGCCGAGGTCCCAGTGCAGGGTGGCGACCTTCTCGGCCAGCTCGTCGCGGCGACCGCGGAGCTCGGCGTGGATGTCGGGTGTGGTGCTCATGTCGTGACTCGCCTATCCGATCGACTGCACGTCGCTGCCGCCGCCGGCGGGCACGCTCTTGTCCACCGGCGGCGGCTTGCCGCCCGTGCCGAGGGTCTTCGGGAGCTTCGCGGCCTTCTTGGCGTAGTCGCCGCCCGACGAGCCGTCGAGCGACTTCAGCGCCTTGTTGGTGGCCTTGGACTTCGGCGACGACGCCGCCGTCTTGGCCCGCTTGCTCGACACCTCGCCCTTCTTGGTGCTGTTGCTCGTCGCGCTCGGGTCGGGCGTGGTCGTCGCCGGGGGCGTCGCCGTCGACGCCGCCACCGGGGCGACGCCGCCGACCGTGATGACCTGCGGCGTGGCGGCGGCGACCGAGCCGTTGTCGCCCATGCCGCCGATCAGCACCCCCACGCCGAGGGCCAGGAGCAGGCAGGCGACGCCGGCGACGGCGGCGGCGTTCGTGCTCACGCGGCCGACCCAGGCGCCGGGCCCGGTGCGGGCCGGCGGCGCCGGCGCGGCGACGGCACGCGGCGCGCCGCCGCTCTGGCGCGCCAGGATGTCCAGGAACGGCAGGCGCGCCTCGGCGCGGCGGGCGCCGCACTGCAGGCAGTAGCGCTGGTCGGCGGCCAGCGGCGCGCCGCAGGTGCGGCACGGCGCGTTGGGCTCACCCAGCAGCGGACGGTTGGGGTCGGTCACTTCGCAGCCCCTCCTGAGAGGACGGTCGGCGGCGCGGAGCACTCCAGCTTCGCGCGCTTGGGATCGCCGATGAAGAACACGGTGAAGGCGGTCGGCTTCTTGGCCCGGGCCGCCGGGGGCAGGCGCTCCACGACCGCGCGGCCGGCGGCGATGACCTTCCCGCCGTCCAGCGCGACGCAGGCGACGGTGAGCCGCTTCTGGGCGATCGCCGAGTCGTTGCGCACCTCGCCCTTGGCGTAGACGCCGTCCTGGTCGCGGCCGACGGCGATCTTCGACAGCGTGATCCGCGGCGGCGGGCCGGCCGGCGCCTTGGCCCGGGCCTGGCCGACCGCCGCCTGCGCGTGCGCGGCCTGCCCCGCGACCAGGATCTGGTTGTCGACCCAGTAGACCTGCTCGCCGGCGGCGAGGACCGGCAGGGAGGTCAGCGAGGGATCGAGCCCCGGGATGTCGTTGGCGTACAACTTCTTGCCCTTGGCGCTGAACACCGCGACGCCGACGGGCACGGAGGCGGCCGTCGCGCCGGTGTTCTGGACGCGCACGACCGCCGCCACGCCGTTGGGGTCCTGGACCACCGCGGTGGACCGGACCTTCACCGTCGCGTTGCGCTTGCCGATCGTGACCCCGCGCTGCGTCGCCGCCAGGCGCCGGGCGGCCACCTTGGCCTTGGCGGCGCTCTTCTCGGGCGTCGTCTGCACGCCGAGGCAGCCGCCCAGGGCCAAAGGCGCCAGCGCCGCCAGGCCCAGGGCCAGCGGACGGCGGTGGATCACCCGAACGCCCCCCGCACGTAGTCGCGCGTGCGCTGGGCCTGAGGTGCGTCGAAGATCTGCTCGGCGGGGCCGCACTCGACGAGGTCGCCGAGGTACATGAACGCGACCTTGTCCCCCACGCGGCGCGCCTGCTGCATGTTGTGGGTGACGATCACGATCGCGAGGTCCTGGCGCAGCTCACCGATCAGCTGCTCGATCACGAGCGTCGACCGCGGATCCAGCGCCGAGCACGGCTCGTCCATCAGCAGGACCTCGGGACGCGTGGCGATCGCGCGGGCGATGCACAGCCGCTGCTGCTGGCCGCCGGAGAGGCGCAGCGCCGGGGCGTCGAGCTTGTCCTTGACCTCGTCCCACAGGCCGGCGCGCCGCAGCGCGTCCTCGACCAGCGGCTCGACGACCGCGCGGCCCGGGCGCTTGCGCGCCTGCTCACGCAGGGCGTAGGCGACGTTGTCGAAGATGGACATGGGGAACGGGTTGGGCTGCTGGAAGACCATCGAGACGCGGCGGCGCAGCGTCGTGACCTCCAGCGCGTCGATGTCGGTGCCCTCGAGCAGGATCGTGCCGTCGCGGCGCGCGCCGGGGGTCAGCTCGGTCAGCCGGTTCAGCGTGCGCAGCAGCGTCGTCTTGCCGCAGCCCGACGGGCCGATGAGCGCGAGGACCTCGCCGAGGCGGATCGACAGCGACACCGACTTGACGGCCTCGTTGTCGCCGTAGAAGACCGACAACCCGCCGAGCGCCATGCGCTCCGGGCCCGGCTCGCCGCGGACGTGGGCGGGCGCGCCGCCGGTGGCGGCGTGCCCGACCGGCGCGTGCGCGG
>JAOPZP010000283.1 GCA_025964055.1 Conexibacter sp. | reverse complement strand
TGACGGCGAGCAGGACGCCGGCGCCGATCAGCGCGACGTCGCGCGCGCCCTCGAAGTAGCCGCCCTGGGCGAAGGCCAGCGCGGTCGGGCCGGCGAGGGCCAGCAGGGCGACGCCGCGCGCAGGTGCGCCGGCCCGGCGGGGCGCGGCGCCGGACGACATCGCGGTGGGGAGGGGCGGGCGCATCGGCGCGCCAGCGTATCTTCCGCGCTCGCATGCGGAGCCGCCGCACGATCCCGCTCGCGCTCGTCGCGCTCTCCTACGTCCTGGCGTTCGTCCAGCGGCCGGGCGATGTCGTGGCCGACACGAAGGTCCATCTGTACCTCTCGCCGGGGCGGTTCCTGCGGGACGTGGTGTCGCTCTGGTCGGGCTCGCCGGACCTCGGACACGTGTGGGCGAGCCAGTACGGCGGCTACGCGTGGCCGATGGCGCCGTGGTTCGCGCTGGGCGATGCGGCCGGGGTGCCGACGTGGATCGTTCACCGTCTGTGGCTGGGGACGATCCTCGCCGTGGCGGCCTGGGGCGTGGTGCGGCTGCTCGACGAGCTGCTGGCGCGCGAGCGCGGCGTCGCGCACGTGGCCGCGGGCGTCCTGTACGTGGTCAACCCGTACGTGACGGTCTACGCCGGGCGGGCGAGCGTCACGCTGCTGGCCTACGCCGCGCTGCCGTGGCTGCTGGTGGCGGTGCACCGCGGGCTGCGGGAGCCGCGCTCCTGGCGCTGGCCGGCGATCTTCGCGCTCGTGCTCGCGACGGCGGGCGGCGGCGTGAACGCCGCGACGACGGCGTGGGTATTGGTCGGGCCGGGGCTGCTGCTCATCTACGAGGGCCTGTGGGGCGAGGTGCGCGGCCGGGCGCTGCGCCCGTTCCTGGTGCGGTTGGTGCCGGCGGCGGTGCTGGCGAACCTGTGGTGGGTCGTGCCGCTGGTCGTGGCCGGCCGCGGTGCGCCGAACTTCCTCGTGTTCACCGAGCAGCCGGGGACGATCTGGTCGACGACGACGCTGCCCGAGTCGCTGCGGCTGATGGGCTTCTGGACGTCGTACGTCGGCGTGGGCTACGGCGGGGTGCTGCGGCCCTACCAGGGGTCGGCGCCCGCCATGCTGCTGCTGCAGCCGGTGGTGATCGCGGGGCTGCTGGTGCCGGCGCTGGCGCTCGCGTCGTTCCCGTGGACGCGCCGCTGGCGCTACGGGCCGTTCTTCTTGTTGATGGTCCTGGTCGGCGTGCTGGTGATGGTCGCCGGCTGGCCCGACGGGACGCCGCTGCGACGGGTCGCCACCGGTGTCTACTACCGCGTCGACAGCCTGCAGCCGCTGCGCACGACCTACAAGGCGGGCGCGCTGGTCGCGCTGGGCCTGGCGATGCTGGGCGGCGCCGCCGTGGCGGAGGCGTGGCGGCGCTGGCCGCGCGCGCTGGTGGGTGGCGTGGCCGGCGTCCTGGTGGTGCTGGCGGCGTGGCCGCTGGTCACGGGCCGCGCGCTCGAGCGTCAGCTCGCCTTCCGGCTGCCGGACGCCTGGCGCCAGGCGGCCGCCGACCTCGACGCGCGGCCGGACTCGTCGCGCGCCATGGTCCTGCCCGGCCAGCTGTTTGCCTCCTACCGCTGGGGCGGCACGGTCGACGCGGTGCTGCCGCCGCTGACCGACCACCCGGTGACGACGCGCTGGATCGTGCCGTTCGCCGACCTGCGGTCGACCGAGCTGCAGTTCACCGTCGACGGGCTCGTCAACCAGGAGCGCCTGCGCGCGGGGCAGCTGCGACCGCTGCTCGATCTGCTGGGGGTCGGCGACGTGCTGATCGCCGCCGACGGCGACCGCGCCCGCAGCGGCGAGATGCCGGCGGCGGATGCCGCGCGCGAGCTGGCGGGCGCCGGGGGGCTGGGCGTTGGGGGCAAGACGTATGGGTCGAAGGTGGGCGCGGCGCCGGGCGCCGGGCGGATCGAGGCGACGCGGGCGGTGCCGGCGTTGCGCCGCGTCGAGGTGCCGACCGGCGGGCTGGTGCGCGTGCTGCCGCGCGGGCCGCTGACCGTGGTCGACGGCGCGGGCGGCGGGCTGGCGGGGCTGGCGGCCTACGGGGGGCTGGACCCCGCGCGGCCGTACGCCTACGCGCCGGACCTGGCGCCGGCGGGCTCGGGCGGGGCCGGGACGGCGGCGCTGCGACGCGCCGCGGCCGACGGGGGCGCGTTCGTCATCTCCGACACGAACCGCCGCCGCGCGTTCGTCGCGGCGCGGCTGAAGGGCGCGGTCGGGCCGACGCTGCCGCGCGACCAGGGCGTCAGCGTGGACGGCACGATCCTCGACCCGTTCGGCGACCTCGACGCGCGCGCCCAGACGGTGGCCGAGCTGCGCGGCGTGCGGTCGATCACCGCGCCGGCGTCGCCCCAGGTGACGCAGTTCCCCGACCAGCGGCCGGCCGCGGCGCTGGACGGCGATCCGGCCACGGCGTGGATCGCCGACCGCGCGCTGGAGCCGGCGCGGCACACGCTCACCGTCGACTTCGGCGCGCCCCGCGACGTCGCGCGGCTGCGGCTCCTGCCCTACTCCGACCCGCGCGGGGTGGTGCAGGCGGTCACGGTCAACGGGCGGCGGTTTGCGGTGCACCGGGGCTGGAACGTGCTGCCGGTGGGGCTGCGCGGCGTGCGACGGCTGGACGTGCACCTGGCCAAGGTGAGCAAGCCCGTCGGGCGCGTGCACGCGGGCGCCGGCGGCGTTCGCGAGCTGGAGATCCCGGGCGTGCGGGTGACCGAGACGCTGCGCCCGCCGACCGTGATCGAGGACGCCCTGCGCGGCAGCGACCTGTCGCACAACGCGTTGTCCTACATCCTGGACCGGACGACGGCCGACGTGCCGGGCGCCGCGCAGAAGGTGGTGGGGGAGCGGGGCGCGGGCGAGCTGCGCGACGCCCAGGATCCCGAGCGGGTGCTGCGCCGCGTGCTGCATCCGCCGGCCGCGCGGTCCTACGACGTGGAGGGCTGGGGGACGGTCGACCCGCGCTCGGCCGACGCGGTGTTCGGGCAGCTGGACGGCGGGCGGGCCGCCGCCGCCGCCGAGCGCGGGTTCGCGTCGTCGTCGCGGTTCGACGGGCTGGGGCGCTTCCGCGCGGCGGGCGCGTTCGATGGCGGCTCGCGTGCCTGGGTCGGCCAGTGGATCGGCGGGCACGCGGCGTGGCTGTCGTGGACGACCGCGAGCCCCGTGACGGTGACCCGGCTGACGCTCGATCCGGCCGGCGTGCGGGTGCGGCGCCCGACGCGCGTACGGCTGACCGTGGACGGGCGGGTGGGCGCGGCGGTCGCCGTGGGCGCCGGCGGCGCGGTCGTGCTCCCG